>NZ_JBAPXX010000072.1:0-5820 GCF_049284435.1 Acinetobacter sp.
TCTATTCCCTATTAAAATATTGTTGTGTATAATTACACAATGAACAGCAAAGACATTATTAAGCGTCTAGAGCAGGAAGGCTGGTATAAGGTTGGAGGTAAAGGCGACCATGAAAAGTACAAGCATCCTGATAAACCGGGGCATGTTGTGGTGCCACATCCACGTAAAGATATGCCGATAGGTACTCTACGCAATATATAAACAGGCTGGTTGGGAATGGAGGTAAATATGTTATATCCAGTATATGTTCATAAAGATGAAGATACTGCATACGGTTTAACTTTCCCTGACTTTGAAGGGTGTTTTAGTGCTGCTGATGAAATGCAAGACATTCAGCGCATGGCACAGGAAGCGGTTGAGGTTCACTTTGATGGTGAAGATATTCCGTTGCCCGCGCCGTCAAGCCCAGAACAATGGTTAGGTGATGAGAGATTTGAAGGTGGTTTTTGGTTATTAATTGATATTGATACAACAAAGGTGAATACTAAGTCTATTCGTATTAATGTTAGTATGCCGGAAGCTTTGGTGAAACGCATTGATGCTGTGGCCAAGAAACAACATTTAAGCCGTTCGGCATTTTTAGCCAAAAGCGCGGAAATGGCATTACATCAGTAAAAGTAAATAATCTATATACCCAGCCCTAGTGCTGGGTTTTTATTTTTGAGACACCCATGACAGACAAAGTGCAAGTTAAACAAGACTTAGAATTTTGCAGTGCTGAGCTGTCTAAGTATCAGAATCTCAGTCGCGTAGGTTTAAGACATAGTGAATTGGTCGCAATTGATAATATGATGATGCGGCTTAAAGAGCGGATTAAGAATTTGCGTGAAGTATTATATGCGTGATGCCAAGCGATTAGCAGCAATTCGAAAGCTGCCATGCATCCGATGTGGTAATCCCAATAGCCAAGCCGCTCACTCAAATAGTGCCAAGCATGGTAATTGGCGAGATGCTACCGGGTAAAACCATTGCTTTTAATGGTCAGTGGTGGGGTGTGATTGATGGGGTGAGTGGTAGCTTCTCACATGAAAAGGTCAATGAAACCATTACCGTGGAGCGTATCAGCCGTGACTAATCCTTTGTTTGAATTGCGGAAGCTTTTAAATCCCACACATGCGGAGTACATCGGCACGATTACATCAGTGAAGCATCCGGAATACCGGGTACAGATTGATGGAGGATCTGGACCAGTACTTTGCACATCCGGCACAGCTTATAACTTAGGTGCCAGAGTATTTATCTCAAATCAAGTCATCTTAAGGCCAGCACCGACTGGTCAGCATTCGCAAGTAGAAGTCTAAACTTAAGCAAACAACAGCACTTTTGGGTGCTTTTTTATTACCAAAATTTAGGGGGTCTTATGACCGACAACGAGTCGTATGGGGGCAGAGTAGAGAAGAAGATTGATTCAATGCAGTCTGACATTCGAATGCTGTCCGATCATGTCACCAGATTGACCTTCATTAATGAAGCACATCAGAACGTGAGTGCTGAAAACCGCAAAGATATTGATTCGATTATTACCCGAGTTGGTGCGCTGGAAAACAAATCAGCCCAGCTGGATGGTGGTCTGAATGTAATCCGTATCGCTTTAACACTTCTCGCAGGGGTTTTTATTGGCGTGTGCACATGGGTCGGATCTTCAATTATCCAGAATGCACAAGAAAACTCACTACTTAAAGAGAAAACGGCTCGACTTGAGTCTGATGTATCAACCATTCGGAATTATCAAAAATGAATTTTATACAAGAAAACGTGCTGAAATATATCAGTGTCAAATGGCCCCTAATTGGGGCTTTTTTATTGGGTGTCATTCCTGTTTTACTGCAGGAGAGGGGATTAATACACAGTTGATTCCGGTTGAGTATCACTCACTACTTTTAACCATTGTATTACCTGCATTGGCTTACTTCGGTAAAAAGAAATATCAGCCTGAATTACATCCCGAGCCAACGATTCTAGGCTTTGCAAAACTTCCAGTTGATTCAATCACCTTTGATGAAGCATTCCGGCGTTTAAGTGGGCATGAAGGTGGCTATACCAATGATAAGCGCGATCCGGGCAATTGGACTGGTGGTAAAGTGGGGGTAGGTGTATTAAAAGGCACTAAGTACGGTATTGCTGCAAATACCTATCCAAGTCTGGATATTAAAAATTTATCACTTGCCCAAGCCAAAGAGATTTATAAAAAAGACTGGGGGGATAAATTGGGCGGTAATGGCTTGCATTCAGCTATCACTTTTCAGCTTTGGGATTTTGCGATTAATGCCGGCAAGAAGCGTGCGATTCAGGAACTACAACAAGCAGTTGGTGTAACTGCTGACGGCATCATTGGCCCTAAAACCATGGAAGCTGTAAATGCCCACGATCTAAACGACGTGATTCTTACTTTGACTGCTGAGCGACTAAGGTTCTATAAATCTTTGAGCACATGGCCAACATGGGGCAAAGGCTGGACTAATCGTGTTGCGGATAATTTGAAGTATGCAGCTCAAGATAATTAGTTTAATGCTGTGCCTCCTCTTATCAGGCTGCACAGCTCATTCGATTACGACGAATGTGAATGTGGGGGTATGTGTGAAGGCTCTTTAATGGGCCTAAATTTCCACCTATATATAGTCATTAAAAAATGTAGACTGATTTGTAGACTGTTGAATTATATTTGTAGACTGCTCATGGTGGTTAGTGCGAAGTGTTGCATATATACAATATATTTAAAAACAATGATCTACTGTTATTTATAGCCAATTAGATTAAACGTAAAACAATGTTCTCAGAATTGGCGATTCTAATCCCACTAAAAAAGCCCTAATTTTAGGGCTTTTTTAATTTGATACATCACAAAAATTTTATCGGCCATACAGGAGATTGATTTATGGATCAGCAAAAGCATTGATGTCTGAATCCAATCTCTATACATATACGACAATAGAGTTACGAGTGAAGATTGAATTTACAATAAGCTTTTATGCTGAAGAAAACTGATCGTCGTATAATTCAGTTACCACATATAGAAAATCAATTAAAACATGCAATAACAGACTCAAAATCAATAAACCCATAATAAAAATAGGTGTATATTGAAAATACAATTTCACGCATAAGAGCATCTTCGCATGTCGACTAAATTTATCATCCGTTTTGCTGCGATTTTATTTTCTGTACTCATTCTGACTGCATTAGCCATTCAATTTTTCTTTAAATCGGATGTAACTGTAATTCTATGGATTTTCGCTGTACCTTTCATTTTGGGCATACCAATTTTGGCTTCTATTGTATTGACCACCAATGATGAACTTGATATTCATAGTGTTAATTAGGCTTGAACCTTAAACTGGCGTATTTAAAGCGCCTCTAATCTTTGCTGATAGAGCAGGCGACATTTGCACTTTGTTCAAAAAACAGACCTTATTTTAGAGCAATGCCAGTCAGTTAAGCATGCATCAGAAAGTGTAGTAAAAATGAGTGTATGTTTACGCTCATTTTTTTATCAGGTTACTCCAGAATTTGGATTTAACTCTCAAATAATCATGATTTACATAAATTCTAAGAAATAAGGGAATATTCTTATCATTATTCATTCAAAATAGGTCTTCATCATAAAACTCATCATTTTAGAGAAAACAGAATGCCTAAAAATAATTATCTACCAGCTCTAGAACAAGTTTATGACTTTTTAAAGGAACGACCAGGTTTTAAGGATAAAAGTGAATTTGATAAAGCGGTAGAATATTTTAGAACTCTACATGAAAGTGATCCTCTGGATTTCAGAGTTCAAGCACCGAATACTGTTGCTGGAAAATTTGGTGCTAAAGAGACTATAAATTTAGGGTCTATGCCAGAGTTCAGTAATAAGGAAAATTTTCTTAACTGGATAGATACACAAATTAACCACTAGTTGAAAGACTTTAAGCAAATGCATCATGCGGCAGGTTTTTATTTATTATTCATACATTCATTAACATGTAGTACAGAAAACAATCGAAACTGAGTTGGAAAACTACAAATTTGAATGATAACTTTGTATTCAAATCTTCCCAGTAAAGAGGTGAGCAATGAAGTTGTTGACTTTGGTTAGTATGGGAGTAGCAGCGAGTTATTGTTATAAAACTATGAAAAATGGCAAGCTTGCTCTTTCAAAACCTGACTTTGATGAAAGTGTAAAACGATTTGTACTGCAAGAATTTGCAGCTTAGTCTTCACGATATATTTCCCAAAAAGGCTCATCGGATGATGGGCTTTTTTATTTTCTAAAAACTTATAATTTTAATATTCAGATTAAAAGCAGTTTAATTATAGCCACCATGTTATAAACCTACTTCGTGATCTATTTTAAATAATTAAATGAGAGCTAATGGATGATGAAGAGGTAAATGGATGGTGCGAGCTTATATATTCTGAAGCCTTGAGAATATATAAACCAGCGAAATACAACACAGTCAACACACTTAGATTCTTTGCCCTAATTTTAGAATTATTCGCGGAAATGCAGCATGAGGATGCAATTATTCAAGTAAAGGCTGTGAATGTAAAACTTAAATTGAAATCTAAAAATTATATTTTTTGGGTGTTTGAAATGCCTGATTTTCAGGATAAGACGTTATTTTTAATATACATGTCTAGCAAATTAAGTCAGCTATAAAGTGTCGTTGAAGGCTAAAATCGTCAATTAATTCAACAAGTATAGTTATTTTTTATAAAGCTATAGTTTTTTTATATGTTAATGGGGTATTTATATATTTTTATCAATAGCTTGCTTATTCTCTAGTCGTTGCTTACTTTGACAACATGCCTGAATCAGCGCAAAAGTGATAAAGGGGAAGGCCCATCGAAAGGTGGGCTTTTTTAATATGTACAGCTTATTGAACGAAAAGCAACTTAAAGCAAATGTAAGAGAACAGTTTATTAATACTCTCTATACTTTATTGATAAACTCACAGTGCTATAGTCATTTTGCAAAAACAAGAAGACGCAAATAATACAAAGAAAATGACTACAGCACTAGCCCGCTTATTTGAAAGAGTAAGCGGGCTTTTTAATTGAAAAATTAATGTAATATTATGCTAATGTATAAATTATAGGTTTATATATAATGCATGAATAGATTCTATCGCTGTAGTTTCTTTCCAATTTCAGCCTCCTTCCCTAAGGAGGCATTTTTTTGTCGATAGAAAAGTAATGTTCCAATTACTATTGTGTGTACTCAGTTACACAAATGATCATCGTTGACTATTGAATGAATCTTTCAAATATTTGAGCATGATATTTTATTGGTTAAATAAGTGATGGATCGCCATGATAGATGAAGAAAAGCCTTTGAACTTTGACGACGATAGTGAACCTCAAGATTTTGAAGATGAAGAATTTATCGACGATAAGAAAGAGGATGAAATGTACAATGCTATTACCAAAGATGGTTCTAGTGTTGATCCTGCGGATGATGGGACGCGTCATATTCGCCCTGAAGACGGTGATCCTATAGAAATAGAAGAGTAATAAAAAGCCCAATTCAATATTGGGCTTTTTATCGACTGGTCGATGAGTATAAAAATACAATATTTCCCATTTAGAATTGAGCTGATTTATCAAAATCCCCATCTAGAAAATTTAATTATTCATTGAACTGATTTTTTCACTTAATAACTGATGTTACGCAGCAGCCTTTTTAAAACAAGAAATTTCTGCATAGGCTGCTTTTAAAGAGTTCAGATATATTTTTGCTTTCAGAGCAAAATGATTCATCTTATGATGGATCTTTAATTGCTATAACTTCAGTACACTGCAAATTGATAAGAACAAATGATTACTTTGAGTTGTTAC
>NZ_JBAPXX010000073.1:0-18902 GCF_049284435.1 Acinetobacter sp.
TTCATCGGCACACCACGCGGGTCCAGACGCGCAAACATTTTAGGTGCACTGCCTTTACGCGCCATATCAAACAGCATACGGGTAGATGAATACATGCCCGAGTTACCTGCAGACAAAATAGCGGTCAAGATTACCGCATTCATAATACTGGCGGCAAAGGCAAAGCCGGCTTTTTCATAGAGTAGGGTAAATGGCGAAAGTGCAATATTATCTGTTGCAGCAGCCTGTAATAAACGTGGGTCATTATAGGCAATCAATGTGCCGATGATGAAAATACACACAATATAAAACAACAGGATACGCCAGAAAATCTGTTTGATGGCCACCGGAATAGTTTTCTTTGGATCTTTCGATTCACCTGCCGCCACACCGACCATTTCGGTACCCTGGAAGGAGAATCCGGCAATCATCGCTACGCCAATTAATGCCTGGAAACCACCGACAAAGGGTGCATCACCAATGCTCCAGTTGGCAAATGCTTCCGTACCCGGAGTCAGCATGATCTTCACGATCATCCAGATCCCGATGATGATAAAGGCAATGATTGCGAGAACTTTCACCAGAGAAAAGAAAAATTCAGATTCGCCAAAGCCTTTTACTGTGAGGGCATTAATTCCGAAAATAATGGCAAGGAAAATCGCGCTCCAGTACATGCCTGGAATATCTGGAAACCAGAATTTCATAATGAACTGAACGGCAACTAGCTCAAAAGCCACGGTAATGGCCCAGTTGTACCAGTAGTTCCAGCCCAGAGCGAAACCAAAACCACTTTCGACATATTTGGTGCCGTAAGTGAAAAATGCACCTGAGGTCGGGTTGTGCGTGGCAAGTTCACCCAAGCTGGTCATCAGGAAATAAATCATGATACCAATCAGTACATAGGCAAGTAGTGCACCGCCTGGTCCAGCGTTGGCAATGGTCGCACCTGAGGCCAGGAATAGACCTGTACCAATGGATCCGCCAATGGCGATCATATTCAGATGACGAGCACCCAGCTTACGCTGCAGCTGCATCGTGTTTTGCGTTTCGCTCATCATGATTCCTTAACATTTTTTTGAGTGCTGGCGAAGAGCACTTTAAAGCCTTGTTGATCCGCTTTTACTGTGCAGCGACCAAAGTTTTGTTCAATCAGGGTCGGGTAGTTCAAGAAACGGTTGGCCACAATCCAAAGCTCACCGCCCGATTTTAAATGACGACGTGAGGTTTTACATAAGGTTTCGCTTGCCGTGTAATCAGTCTCGATTCCCATATGAAAAGGCGGATTACTGACAATCGCATGCAGGAACAAGGGTGCATCCTCAATACCAGTAACAGCTTTGATTTCAATCTGTTCAGGAGTGAGCTGGTTTTCTTCAAAGGTCATTTGCGTAGAGGCCAACGCAAAGGCATCGACATCCATGGCAAAAATCCGGTTTTTCGGATTCAACTTTGCCAGATACGCACTAATTACACCTGCGCCACAACCAAAGTCGGCAATCTTACCTGAAGTAACTTGTGACAAATAAGGTAATAGGGTGGCAGTTCCTACATCCAAACGATTTTGACTAAAGACGCCTGGAAGTGCACAAATATTCAGGTCACCATTTGGGGTCGATACGGTATAGCGTTGTGCCCAGTCTGCAAGTGCTTTTTTCTCGACCGTATGGTCTAGAACTAATTGCCAAAGCTGGCAATGACGTGCGCTGTCGAGTTTGAGTGTTTTACCAAAGGGCTGCAACTGTTTGGCTGCGCGCTCTATCCCGCCTTTCTTTTCACCGACCAAGAAAACACTGCTACCCGGTTTAAGCTGTGCTGCCACATTATGCAGTAAATAATTCAACAGTTCTTTAGACTTGGGTACAAAAATAACCGCCTGATCAAACTCAGCTTCAGGCATCTCTGCACCAAAATGCACATCTGCTTGTTGTGACTGGAAATATTGAAAATCGTTAAAATTCCATGTCCAGACAGCGGGATTGATAGAGGCATCGAATTCAGCGAGCAGATCATCTGTTGGTGCATTAATCAGTAGGATGCGACCCGACAAAAAATCATATTGTCTTAATAAAACTTCGCTTTTAGGATCCATAGGTATCTCTCCAATATAAAGAACACTGCCTAAGTCTGACTTAGGCAGTGTTCTTCGGACATGAAATTACTTCTTTGTTTCAGGAAGTACAACATTCAGAATAAGGGCCGCGATACCACCAGTGGCAACGCCTGAGCTAAAGATATTACGGAATAACTCAGGAAGATGCTCAAGAATTTGTGGAACTTGTGCAACACCTAAACCCAGTGCCAGTGAAATCGCAATAATCAGCAGGGCACGACGGTCCAGATGGACACCAGACAGAATGTTAATACCAGAGGCTGCGACTGCGCCAAACATGACCATGACTGCGCCGCCCAGTACCGCTTGCGGAACGGCCTGAATAATACCAGCAACTGCAGGCAACAAACCAAGAATAACCAGCAAAGCAGCAATCCAGATGCCGACATAACGACTTGCTACGCCCGTCAACTGAATCACACCATTGTTCTGTGCAAATACCGAACTTGGGAAAGTGTTAAAAATACCGGCAAGGAATGAATTCGCGCCATTCACCAGTACACCGCCTTTAATGCGCTGCATCCATTTTGGACCATCAACTGGCTGGTTGGAAAGCTTTGAAGTCGCAGTGATATCACCAATCGCTTCTAAAGAGGTCACCAGATAAATGAATGCCATCGGAATAAACAGGCTCCAGGAGAAGCTTAAACCGAAATGCATTGGTGTCGGAATCTGTACCAGAGGTGCATCTTTTAAGCCGGAAAAATCCAGATGCCCCATAAAGCCAGCCAAGATATAACCACAGATCAGGGCGATCAAAATGGCAGAACTTTTTACCCAGGTAATCCGGATGCGGTTCAGGATAATGATCAACGCCAAGACAGTACAAGACATGATCAGGTTGTCAGCATTGGCAAAAGTTTTATCGCTCATGGCCTGATAACCACCGCCCATGCTGATTAAACCTTCTTTAATCAGGGTTAAGCCAATCAGGAGTACGACAATTCCGGTGACCAAGGGGGTAATCAGTTTTTTGATCCAAGGCAGAATTTGTGACACGCCCATTTCAATAAATGCACCTGCAATCACCACACCAAAAATAGAAGCCATGACTGCTTCTACCGGTGTGCCTGCAGCCACCATGGCTGAACCAATACCAATAATAGGACCGATGAAGTTGAAGCTGGTTCCTTGGACAATCAACAGACCGGCACCAAATGGCCCCACTTTTTTAGACTGTAAAAAAGTCGCGATACCCGAGATCACCAGAGACATGGATAAAATCATGTTGGTGTCTTCTTTGGAAACGCCGAGCGCCAGACAAATCAGCAGGCCAGGGGTCACAATCGGGACAATAATCGCTAATAAATGCTGGAAAGCAGCTAGAAAAGCAATCAGGGGTTTTGGACGATCATCCAGACCATATACCAGGTCAAGTTGATCTTTAGAAGGAGGAGATTGATTAAAATCAGACATGTGTCAATGCAAATTAAGGCTGGGTGGCGCTATTCTAATCGAGTTACACGTCTTTACAAAATCAAAAAAGCCCCAACTGGGCAAAAAAAGTTGAGGAGTGTGGTTACAGTGACTATAAAAGTTTTGTATTTTTCTGTATAATTTGCCCTCAAATTACATACGCATTGAATTTACATGTCAGATATTAAAACTCTCCGTAACATCGCCATTATTGCGCACGTCGATCATGGTAAAACCACTCTTGTAGACAAACTTTTGCAACAATCAGGTGCTCTCGGTGATCGCGCGGGTGAGATCGAGCGTGTCATGGATTCGGGTGCTATTGAAAGTGAACGTGGTATTACCATTCTTGCAAAAAACACTGCAATCAAATGGTTAGATGAACGTACCAATATTGAATACCGCATTAACATCGTGGACACCCCGGGACACGCCGACTTCGGTGGTGAAGTTGAACGTGTAATGTCGATGGTTGACTGCGTACTTCTTCTTGTAGACTCACAAGAAGGCCCGATGCCACAAACTCGTTTCGTAACGCAAAAAGCGTTCGCACGTGGTTTGAAACCAATCGTGATTATTAACAAAGTTGACAAGCCAAGCGCGCGTCCAGACTGGGTAATTGACCAAGTATTCGATTTGTTCGACAACTTAGGTGCTTCTGACGAACAGTTAGACTTCCCAGTTGTTTATGCTTCAGGCCTTCGTGGTGTTGCTGGTCCTTCTCCAGAAGAACTTGCTGAAGATATGACTCCGTTGTTCCAAACGATCGTAGACATCGTTGAACCACCAGCAGTTGATGTTGATGGTCCGTTCCAAATGCAAGTATCTTCACTTGACTATAACAGCTTCGTAGGCGTTATCGGTATTGGTCGTATCCAACGCGGTTCAGTGAAATTAAACACACAAGTAACTGTAATCGATAAAGATGGCAAAACACGTAACGGCCGTATCTTAAAAATCATGGGTTATCATGGTCTAGATCGCGTTGACGTTGAAGAAGCTTCTGCAGGCGATATCGTTTGTGTAACGGGTATCGATGCACTAAATATTTCTGACACAATTTGTGATCCGAAAAATGTTGAAGCTTTACCTCCATTATCTGTAGATGAACCTACAGTATCGATGACATTCCAGGTAAACAACTCACCGTTTGCTGGTAAAGAAGGTAAGTTCGTAACTTCACGTAATATCCGTGAACGTCTAGACCGTGAATTGATTCACAACGTAGCATTACGTGTTGAAGATACTGACAGTCCAGACCGTTTCAAAGTATCTGGTCGTGGTGAACTTCATCTTTCAGTTCTGATTGAAAACATGCGTCGTGAAGGCTTCGAAATGGGCGTATCTCGTCCGCAAGTAATCATCAAAGAAATTGATGGTGAAAAACAAGAGCCATACGAAAACGTTACTTTTGACGTTGAAGAACAGCACCAAGGCGCTGTAATGGAACAAATGGGTCACCGTAAAGGCGAAATGACCAATATGGAAGTTGACGGTAAAGGCCGTATCCGTATTGAAGCAACTGTTCCTTCACGCGGTCTGATTGGTTTCCGTTCTGAATTCCTGACCATGACTTCTGGTACAGGGATCATGACGTCTAGCTTCTCGCACTACGGTCCAATGAAGCAAGGTACTGTTGCAAAACGTCAAAACGGTGTGCTGATTTCTATGGTTCAAGGTACTTGCCTGGGCTATGCACTGTTCACACTTCAAGACCGTGGTCGTCTATTCGCGAAACCACAGTTAGAAGTTTATGAAGGTATGATCATCGGTATTAACTCTCGTTCAGACGACATGACAGTTAACCCGACTAAAGCAAAACAGTTAACGAACGTACGTGCTTCAGGTACTGACGATGCGTTGACTCTTGTTCCTGCGATTGAATATACACTTGAGCAAGCGCTTGAATTCATTGAAGATGATGAGCTAGTAGAAGTAACACCGAAATCAATCCGTATCCGTAAGCGTTTCTTGACTGAAAACGAACGTAAACGTAACCGTTCAGGTAAATAATCGCTAGATTATTTCGGGTTTTCAAAAACCGTAATCTTTTCGAAGATTACGGTTTTTTTATATTTAAGTTATGCTCACATTGCAATTTACTAAAACGCATTAAGCTAAGTCAAAATTAAAAGTATTTAGTCAGGTATAATTTGACCCAAAACTTGAAAATAAAATATGGGAGCAGTTATGAGTATTATTCAAGAATTTAAAGAGTTTGCGATCAAAGGCAACATGATGGATCTGGCGATTGGTGTCATCATCGGTGGCGCTTTTAGCAAGATCATCGATTCATTGGTGAAAGACATTATTATGCCTTTAATTACCGTGATCACCGGTGGTGGCGTCGATTTTACGCAAAAATTCTTTATCTTAGGAAGAAACCCAGACAATTTACAATCTTTGGATGCCTTGACTAAGGCGGGTGTGAATGTACTGACTTACGGTAACTTTTTAACGATTTTAATTAATTTCTTAATCTTGGCCTGGGTCGTATTTTTATTGGTTAAATTCATGAACCGTTTACGTAAACAAGAAGGCCCAGTCGAGGAAACTCCGACTACCCCAGCCGATATTGAATTGCTGCGTGAAATTCGTGATGAATTGAAAAAGCGTCCACCTCAAGTCTAATTTTTCTAATCCCCCTAAATCTCCCTTTATAAAAGGGAGGCAAGGAGGGATTTATAAATATTAAAAATCCATCCGAAACTTAATTTCGACCAAATGAAAACCAAACTGGCTTTTGACCGGGCCATGTAATACCCGTTCAGCGGCAGTAAAAACCAGTTTATCAATCACCGGAACCAGTTGGCCTTTTTTGACTTCACCTAGCTCACCGCCACGTTTGGCAGAATTACAGGTTGAATACTGTTTTGCGATTTTATTAAAGTCGGCACCACTCAAAATCTTCTTTTTAAGCTGTTCAGCAGTTTCTTTATCTTTAACCAGAATATGACGCACAATGGCTGTTTTCATGACTTTTTCCCTCGTACAGTTGCCACTTTTTTGACAGGGAGCTGGATCTTTTTCAAAGGTTGGCACTCAGGACAAAAAACTGAAGCACGTTGTCCCAATTTGATATTTTCAAGTGCGGTTTCGCAGTTCACACACATTTCACCGGCACGGCCATAAGCCAGCAGGGTTTGCTGAAAATAGCCATTTTCGCCCATGGCATTGGTGTAGTCTCTTAAGGTTGAACCACCCAGATCAATCGCCTGTTTCAAGATGCGCTTGATTTCCAGCACTAAGTTTTCAATCTGCATCAAGCTTAAAGTCGAGGCCGGTTGTGCCGGATGAATCCCCAGATTAAACAGACTTTCGGTCGCATAAATATTGCCTACGCCCACCACCACATGGTTATCCATAATTGCAACTTTGGTGCCAACATTTTTATTCTTCAATTTTTCAAATAAATACTTGGCATTAAAGTTCTCGCTTAAGGGTTCTGGCCCCAGCGTATCTATTAATTTGCTTTGTGATTGTGCATCCAGCCAAAGAATGCAGCCAAAACGGCGAGGGTCATGATAACGCAGTTCGATATCATCAAACTGAATGATCAGATGGTCATGTTTGCGTAATTCTTCATTGCTGTCGCATAGACGGAAACTCCCCGACATGCCCAAATGCCAGAGCATGGTGTCGTGTTCAAACTCTGCCAGAATATATTTAGAACGGCGAGTGAGATTCAGTAATTTTTGCCCCACCAGCTTTTCTATATTCTCCGGAATGGGCCAGCGCAAACTTGACTGACGCACTTCAACACATTTTACGCGTTGTTCCAATAAAGGCAATAAACTGGTTTTGGTGGTTTCAACTTCTGGTAATTCAGGCATAACACATCAGTGGCGAGGGAGATGCAGCTAATATTGGGTGAATTGGCTGGGATTGCAAGCGTTAATCTGGGTGAAATCGCTGGAAAATGACTGGGTATTTCATATTTATTTAAGCTGTAATTATTTGAATAATAAACTAGGTTTCTATGTTTTTATAGCGAATTTTCTTATGAGTAAATCACATAGAAAATATTAATATATTGTAAGATAATGAAAAATATATAAATAATTTAAGATGTTTTAAATAAAAATTATATTTTTATGTTTAAGGCATAACTAAAAGTTTAATGAGTAATAAAAAAAATGCTGGGAATTTATATGAAAAGTTATGTAACTTCATACACCTAATAGCAATTTAAAAACCTTGCTTGTTTTTCTCTCCGAATGTTTAGGTTTTACATGAAATATTTAGGTCTAGCTTTATTGCCTGCCATGACAACCGCTCAGGCGGAATCTGCATTTGATCCACAAGGTCAGTATTTACTGGGGGACTGGAATGGTCAACGTACAGAACTGGCCCAACAGGGAATTAAATTTGAAGCCAATCTGTTAACCGATACTGCCTATCTTGCTGAGGGTGGCCGTAATGAGAGCGCAGATCCATTAACTTCTGCCCAATTATGGCTGGGTACTCAGCTGGATATGGAAAAGCTGGCAGGATGGAATGGTGTCACTGTACGTGCCGTGATGAGTGCACGTCAGGGTCAAAGTACCTCTATTCGTGATCTGCAGGATTCTAGTGCACCGCAACTGGCCAATGTACAAGGCACTTTCGGACGTGGTAATCAGGATAGCCGTCTGAGCGAGCTGTCTATTGAAAAGAATTATAAAGACCAGGGACTCAGTATTAAGGCGGGTCGTCTTGGTCTGGGCATGGACTTTAATGTCATGGCTTGTGATTTTGCCAGTACGGCATTTTGTGCTGCACAGATGGGTAAATGGCAGGGCAATATCTGGATGAATACGCCTGTAGCACAATGGGGTGCGCGCGTGAAGCAGCAACTCAATCCTGAACTTGCAGTACAAGTCGGTGTTTATGAGTTTAATCCAGATAATGGTAATGGCGCTAAAGAAGGTCAGGGCTGGAGTCCGGATACCGACCATGCAGATGGCGTGACGATTCCGGCAGAAGTAATCTGGACACCGAAATCATTGGTGAATGGCCTGCCAGGTAGTTACCGTGTTGGTGGGATGTATAATACTGCCGATGATGTTGCCAACCAAAAAGATATTGCCAATCCTACTGATGCCAAAAACCGTACCTTTGCAGGTTGGTTAGCTGTAGAGCAACAGCTCACTTCAACAGGCGCAGGTCGCAAAGGTTTATACAGTTTTGCCAACTTTACCTGGCATGACCGCGATACTAACAAAGTGGATAATTCACAACAAATTGGTGTGAAATATATCGGTCTTGCGGACAGCCAGCCGAATGATATTTTAGGTTTGGCAGTAAACCGTGTGCATGTGAATGATCGCTTTGCGGATTCACGGCCAGCTTTCAATGCTGATGCAGAATACAATATTGAACTGAACTATAGCTATAACGCAACAAAGTGGCTGATGCTGCGTCCAAACCTGCAATATGTGGTGAATCCAGGTTCAAGCAACAATGTGGATGATGCACTTGTACTCGGTTTGACTACACGAATCATCTTCTAAAGTTTGATCGTTCACGTTATAACTAAACAGGCTCTTGGGAGCCTGTTTTTATTTTTACAGTGAAACTGGGCAATAAAAAGAGGAAATACAGCGTGGCATTACTATTTCAACCTATTCAATTTGGATCACTGCAACTTCAAAATAAAATCGTAATTGCACCGATGTGTCAGTACTCTGCAACAGAGCAGGGAGAAATTACCTATTGGCACGAGCAGCAATGGGCCAACTATGCCTTATCAGGTGCAGGTTTATGTATCGTCGAAGCGACTGCGGTACAGCCAGAAGGCCGGATCAGTTATGCCGATTTGGGCTTGTGGAATGACGAACAGGCGAAGCAGATCAAGATATTACTGGAAAAAGTCAAATCCATTTCCCCGATGCCTTTTGCCATTCAACTCGCACATGCAGGGCGTAAAGCTTCAACAGATAAACCATGGGCAGGTAAAGGTCAGTTTAAGCCGGATGAAGCACATGGCTGGCAAACTGTTTCTGCCAGTGATATTCCTTTTCAGGCAGATGAGCATCCACCTAAGGCCTTAAGCCAGTCGGAAATTGAGCAGGTCATTGCTGACTTTGAAGAAAGTGCCAAACGTGCAGTTGATGCCGGTTTTGACCTGATTGAGCTGCATGCAGCTCATGGTTATTTACTGCATCAGTTCATGTCACCACTTTCAAATAAACGTGATGATCAGTATGGCGGTTCACTGGAAAACCGGATTCGCCTGACTCTGGAAGTATTACAAGCCATGAAAGCAGCGGTTCCAGAAGGTTATCCGATTGGAGTGCGTATTTCGGCCAGCGACTGGATGGATCAGCCAGACAGCTGGACTATTGATTCTTCAATTGAATTGTCCAAAGCACTGGAAGCTGCGGGTGCTGCCTATATTCATATTTCCAGTGCCGGTTTACATGCTAAACAGAACATTGATGTGAAGCCGAATTATCAGGTGCCTTTTGCAGATGCGATCAAGAAAGTCGTGAATATTCCCGTGATTGCCGTAGGTTTGATTACTGAAGCTAAGCAGGCAGAAGATATTTTACAAAAGGGCCAAGCCGACGCTATCGCACTGGCTCGTGCCATTCTTTATGATCCACATTGGCCTTGGCATGCAGCGGCAGCACTGGAGGAAAAAATCAAGATTTCACCACAATATCTGCGCTGTGCACCGCATGGTTTGAATCACCTGTTTGAGCCTTTTTAACACTGCTTTAGCGTCAGAAATTCTTATAATGGAATATCACTGGCAATAGGATACTGCATTATGATTTTTGCGGTCATTGTGCCCATATTTTTATTATTGGCACTGGGTTATCTGACTGTAAAGAGTCAAGTGTTAAACAAGGAGCAGGTGGGGACGGTCGGTGCTTTTGTTATTAAAGTGGCCTTGCCCTTACTGTTCTTTCAGTCCCTTGCCTCCAAAGACCTGCATGAAATCTGGTATTTTGAATACTTTGCCGTGTATAGCAGCGTGACCTTGCTGCTCTATGGTAGCGGCTTCTGGATCATGCGCCGTCATTTTCAAAATACGCATTCGCAAAGTGCAGTGCTGTCGCTGGGCGCTGCAATGTCGAATACCGGACTGATTGGTACGGCTGTGCTCAGTTTATTGATCGGGCAACAGGCGATGACCTATACCTCTCTGGTGGTGATCATCGAAAGCGTATTGCTGATTCCGCTGGTACTGGTCATGGCTGCACTGGGCACACAACATCAGGCGAATCTTGGCACCATTCTGAAAAGTGTACTGCTGACTTTGCTAAAGAATCCCTTATTTATGGGGGTAATGCTCGGCATGGCCTGTGCGGTTTTCCAGATTAAAATTCCAGTCTATCTCGATCAGGTCTTTGCCTTGATTGGTCAGACAGCCTCACCATTAGCCTTGTTTGCCATTGGGGGCGGGATCGTGGGAATGAGTCTGAAATATGTCAATCTGCAAAGTTTCTATCTGGTATTTTCCAGCAATATTATGATGCCGTTATTGATGTATCTGGGACTGAGCCAGTTAACTAATTTAAGTCAGGAAATGGTCCATGCCGGTACGCTAATTGCAGCTTTGCCGATGCCGACGATTTTTGGCATGTTGGGACAGGCGTATGGTCTGAATGATCGAACCTTAACGCCATTGTTGATGAGTACCATTGCCGGTTTTATCGTGACCAGTGGCTTAATTGCCTTGTGGTGGGGATAATCTTTTAGAAGATGGATGCTCTGCTATTAAAAAGCCCCAAATTTGCTTGGGGCTTTTTTATGTTTGAGTTTTATCGGTTCACTTAACTTTTCTTCGCAGGTGCTTTTTTCTGCTCAGCCAGCATTTTATCTACTGCCGCTAAAGATTCCTTGGCCTGCGGAACATTTTGCTGTGCCAGTGCGGCAAAGATTTTCTTCGCTTCTGGCAGGTTTTGCGGAACAATACTGCCATTGGCAAACATATTGCCCACTGCCATCAAGGCCGGAATATAACCTTTTTTTGCCAGTTCCTGAATGCTGCTTAGACCTTGCTGAATTGGTTTTTCATCTTTGTTTTTGAAACCGCTGCTGATGTCATATAAGGCTTTGGCATGAATGGCCTGCATATTGCCTTTGCTGATCAGCGGTTGCAGCTTTTGCAGTCCGGCTTTATTTGATGCTGCTGTATTTTCAGAAAACAGCAGTATGGCCAGATCAATGCTGGCATCATCAAATTTGGCTGCCGAAGCGCGTTCCAGATGCTGTTTGGCTTTGGTCAAATCTTGTTTGAGGCCGAGTGTGCCGGCTGCATAATTTTTACCCAGTACATAATTGGCCACCGGATAGCCTTTGCTGGCTGCCTGCTCGTAAAGCTGAATGGCTTTTTTCTCGTCCTTAGCTGTACCTTGGCCGGTTTGGGTCAAATAGCCTAAGTTGTATAAAGCTTGGGCATTTCCCTGACTGGCCAATTGATTCAAAGCGTCATAGGCACCTTTAAAATTCTTGGCTTTGACCATGGCCTCAACTTTTTGGAATTGGGGATCGACTTGATCTTTTACGGTATTTGCCAGAGCGAATTGCGCAGAAACGGCAAGAACTGCAGCGAGGACTAATTTTTTCATGGTTCCTATAACCTTATTATTGCTGGCACCTTATTCCTTGGTGCGGTTTTAATCATTTTCACTTACATCATAAAAGGATTTTGTGCTTTGTAAATATACAATTTGTCACTAAATACAAATCATCGAAGCACAATACACCGATTAAATCGATGCATGATTCGGACAGGTTTCTGATCAATCTTGCAGATATATAAAGGATTGCTTTGCTTCAGCCGACTTCTCTGATTAAATCTCGGTTTGAATCAGACTCCCAGGATTTCACCATGTTTGTCAAAACCATTAAACGTCACTATGACAGAATCAATGCCGATGAATCGATTGCCGATGAAGACAAGATTGATGCGCTGCTGATGAAACTTGGGGCAGAGTTTTTGATTAGCCAGGAAGACCGAGTATATGTCTTTCAAAAAGGTGAACTCACGGCAAAGTTTGATGCCAAACATGCGCGAGTGTATCATTTCAAAGATTATGTGGTAAAAGACATGAACAAGCTGTTTCATGGTTTCTAAAACAAAAAAGCCAAGAATTTCATCTTGGCTTTTTTTTATGGGCGGAACCTGAATTATTGCGGACGCGCCACATTACCGCTCAAGGCTTCAGGAAGTTCCAGAGCTTCTAGACCTAGCTCGGTCAATGCCTCAGGTTTTGCTACAACTAGTGCTTTATAACCGGCATTAGTCGTGATGCTATTGACGATTTCAACATCATTATTCAGTTTGGTCGCAACATCAGGCGCGGTACCTGTGCCTTGAACCAGATGTAACCAGTGTTTTGGCTTGGCCTTAAACCATAAACGCGCAATCACTTCCTGACCCAGGTAGCAACCCTTGTCGTAGTGAATGCCTTCGCGTTGATGCAAACGTAATTCTTGTGGTTGAAACAGGGTTGCAGTGGCAGCCTGAATCCAGGCCTGACCTGATTCAATGGCTTGCTGTTCCCATGTCGTCACATCAGTTTCAGTCGCAACGAAGTCAGTATGAATGTCATTGATGACTGGATAAACCGGACCGACCAATTCCAGTTTCATTTTTGAAAAGGCGCCAAATTTCTTAATATGATTGGCCAGTTCCGTGGACTGATCTTCAGTGCTCACGATTTCAAAGCTTTCCGGACTGATTTTTTTAAGCCATAAGCCAAATTGAATCCGTCCTTTCAGACTGCAGATTGCAGTATAGCGTGTCTGGTTTTCCGCCAAAGTTTCAGTATTCAAAGTCACCTGACCTTGAAGGAATTTTTGTGCATCTACACCATTCAGACTAAACAATGTAAAAGCAGGAGACGCTGCCATAATAAGCCCCGGTTTGAATACTATAAATCAATGCAGTTATTGTGCAGCAAGCATCAAATAGAGGCAAACAAAAAAGCCAACAATCGAAATCATTGGCTTTTAGCGAGCAGATCTTTAGTGGTGATGGCTAGCCGGTAATGGCGAATCGCAAGGGAATTTGCCTCCACAGACCCGTACGGTTTCCATCATGCCCTGATCTTCATGGTCGAGGATATGACAGTGTTGTACGAAGTCACCTTCAAATTTCTTGTAATGGCTGCGGACAATATAGGTATAGTTTTGTTTTACAAAAAGTGTGTCCTTAAACTGTCCTTTCATGCCACGGTATTGCACATCATCCAGAACTGGATTCACCGGATCTTCTGGTGCCACTGCCTCACTAACATCCTTACCTTGAGGATTCAAAATTTTAACAATCTGGAACGGGTTAACATGAATATGGAACGGATGACCACCAAAACCAGCGCTGGTCAGTTCCCATTCATCAGTCTGTCCAACTTGTAACTGACGGACATATTCGCCATCTACTGAACCATCTCCATCAAAGAAATCTCCGAAACTCAGTGTATCTCCATCTTTTTTATGCCGGAAGCCAAATTTGAATATGCCAGTTCTAGGGTCGGGGCCGAGCGAAAAAGCACTATATTGTTTTGGTCGGGCAGCAACTACTTTATCAATTTCCGGCGTCATCAGTGATGGATGATCACTAAACGCAGAAAGATTAAGCTGAGATAACTGGGCCTGGATGTCTTTGCTTAAACCAATTTTTTGTGCCCGATCTTTCAGGAACTGGGCAGCAGTCTGAGCCTTGGTCTTGGCTGCTTTCACATTGACCCAGCCAAGCAGTTGGGCATTGAACCGGTGATTTGGAGCAATTTGAGGGCCTACATTCGGTAATGGCGCGTTAATTTCATCATCGATATTCAATTTGGTGTCAAAAATGCAGTATCTATTGGTGGTCGGAAAGGCAATCATTGCATCATGACGATAGCCTGGATGGAACACGGACAGGGTTCTGGTCTGTACATGATTCATGGTTAAGCCATCTTGCGCGATGGTATGCACATTCAGGCTATTCAGCTTCTCAAATTCAGCTTTCTTGTCTGCCTCCTGATAGGCTGAACAGGCTTTAATGGTTTGCTCTGCAGTAAACTTACTGGAGTCAGGAATTTCCTTTATGATTAAACCAATGGTATCGCGTACACCGCCATGAATCATGCGCCAGCGGTTAAATACATTCTGTTCAACCTTCATTTCTCCCAAAATTTTACCGTTGATAGACGTGTAGTAATTCTGGTTGGTCCAGAAGCCGCCAATAGACAGGTCATTATAATTTTCCAGCATGCCTATGCCTAAGCCTTCACAGTTATTGGGAACAGCGAATGTGACATTAGGATCGGGGTTGCTACAGCGATATTGGATTTGCTGGAACAGCAGGATGTTTTCGTTCGGGTAACTGTTTTTTTCTTTCCATAGAATATCCATATCTCCAGTTGAGGTGACTTTGCCATTTTTGACTTTTGGTGTTTTTGAGCCTTCAACAATCAATGGGCCTGCCATGCCGTTCGACACCTGAAGAGCAGTTGAGCCATGCAGATGGGCGTGATACCAGTAAGTCCCTGCGGGATGATTCGGTTCCATTTTGAACTGATAATCAAATTTTTCCTGAGGTTTGAATTTCAAAAAGACATTATCGCTATTGCCTTGAGGACTGACCCAGAAGCCATGGGTATGCAGGTTGGTAGTATTAAAGCAATGTGGTTCATTTACATTCTCAACATGAGTTGGACAGGTTGTTTCTGACTCGGGTGGAAGCTGGTTATTCAGGTTAAGTGCCATGGTTTCACCCTGTTTAACTCGAATCTGTGGCCCGACCAATTGATCCTCAACATATTCACCAGTTTTTTTCTTATCAAATAAACTGGGTTTGGTTAAATAGCCTCTCAGCAGCACCTGATCCCATAAGCCGTTTCTGGGGTTATAAAGCTTGTTGGTTTTATAGGCCACGATCAGCTCATATTTGCCCTTGGCACTTTTCGGTAAGAGGGGTGGGTTGCTAATCAAGCTGTCTGATGTTGTCGGAACGGGATGTGAGGGTTTGGGTGGAGGTGATGGGTGTGAAGGATGAGAGGGTTGGGACGGGTTAGAGGGATTTGACGGTGGTGATGGATTTTTTGTTCCATCCCAACCGCGAGCTAAGAGCGTCAAAATGGCGGCTATAGCTCCGAATATTGCGATTTTCAACATTTCAGTTCTGCCTGTTATGGTTATTGTTTTAATGTGAGGATTGTGAAGAATGTGACATGCGTCACACTGAGCTTCTGATAGTTTTGTAAAATCTGCTATCCCAAATTAGGGGATTGAAATTTTGCTAAATGCTGCGGCAGGACAGGTCTATGAAAACCAGTGAGACTATATTTTTTTATCTTTAGGAAAATGCAAATAAAATTAATTATTTATTAATTATATTAGTGGGTTAGAGTAATCATAAAATAAAAATACAGAGAAATATTTTGCAACATAAGACTAAAGAATAAGGCGAATTATTCAGATTTTTTTAGCAAAAGACCGCTTTAAAGCAAAAATTCTAAAGTCTATGTAACAAATTTTTGCGAAAATACCGTTTTTTATAATTAAGTATTTGAAAAATATAAAATTTGGGAAATACTATTTGTGCAGCGTACAATGCTGCTATTACAAAAGTAACTCATCAATATCTATTGATGAATAAAAATAGAGATAAACGAGGGCAGGCAAGCTTATGAACAACAACTACCGTAAACCGCTGCAATCCACCCAGCTAGAATATTACGACGTGCAACAGGCCGTAGAAGATATTCAGCCAGGCGCATATGCCAAACTTCCTTATACTTCCAAAGTCCTGGCAGAGCAGTTGGTCCGTCGTTGTGATCCTGCCATTCTGGAACAGTCTTTACGCCAGCTGATTGAGCGTAAACAGGAACATGATTTCCCGTGGTATCCGGCACGTGTAGTGTGTCATGACATCTTGGGGCAAACGGCACTGGTTGACCTTGCCGGTTTACGTGATGCGATTGCCGATCAGGGTGGTGACCCGTCTAAAGTCAATCCGGTGGTTCCAACCCAACTGATTGTCGATCATTCACTGGCGGTTGAGTTTGGTGGTTTTGATCCGGATGCCTTTGAGAAAAACCGTGCTATTGAAGACCGCCGTAATGAAGACCGTTTCCATTTTATTGAATGGACCAAAACCGCGTTTGAAAATGTCGATGTGATTCCTGCCGGTAATGGCATCATGCACCAGATCAATCTGGAGAAAATGTCTCCGGTGATTCAAAATCGTGACGGTCTGGCATTTCCGGATACCTGTGTTGGTACAGATTCGCATACGCCACATACAGACGCGTTGGGCGTGATCTCGATTGGTGTTGGCGGCTTGGAAGCCGAAAACGTGATGCTGGGCCGTGCATCATGGATGCGTCTGCCAGATATTATCGGTGTGGAGCTGGTCGGCCAGCGTAAGCCGGGCATTACCGCAACTGACATCGTCTTGGCATTAACTGAATTCCTGCGTAAAGAGCGTGTCGTTGGGGCATATTTAGAATTCTTCGGTGAAGGTGCTGACAGCATGTCGGTGGGGGATCGTGCCACGATTTCCAACATGACCCCAGAATATGGCGCAACCGCGGCGATGTTCTATATCGACCAGAACACCATTGATTATCTGACTTTGACCGGCCGTGAACCTGAGCAAGTCAAACTGGTCGAAACTTATGCCAAAGAGATCGGGCTTTGGGCATCGGATATGACTCAAGCGGAATATCCACGTGTGCTGCGTTTCGATCTATCGACTGTGACACGTAACATCGCTGGCCCATCGAATCCGCATGCACGCGTATCAACTGCTGATCTGAAAGAAAAAGGCATTGCCGGTAATTTAGAAGCAGCTCGTGCGCAAGAAGCGGAAGGCTTAATACCAGATGGCGCGGTGATTATTGCGGCGATTACCTCTTGCACCAATACCTCAAACCCGCGGAATACCGTGGCAGCCGGTTTGCTGGCACGTAAGGCCAATGAATTGGGCTTGATCCGTAAGCCTTGGGTGAAATCGTCTTTTGCACCGGGTTCTAAAGCCGCTGCTTTGTATTTGGAAGAAGCAGGCGTACTTAAAGATTTAGAAAAACTGGGCTTTGGTATCGTGGCCTATGCGTGTACCACCTGTAATGGGATGTCAGGTGCATTAGATCCAAAGATTCAGCAGGAAATCATCGACCGTGACCTGTATGCAACAGCGGTGCTTTCGGGCAACCGTAACTTCGATGGGCGTATTCATCCGTATGCGAAACAGGCATTCTTGGCTTCACCACCATTAGTGGTTGCTTATGCGATTGCTGGTACGATTCGTTTTGACATCGAAAAAGATGCTTTAGGAAATGATAAAGATGGCAACCCGATTTATCTAAAAGATATCTGGCCATCGGATGAAGAAATTGATGCGCTGGTGAAAGTTGCTGTAAAACCAGAACAATTCAAAAAAATCTATATTCCGATGTTCGACTTGGGTGTGAATGAGAAGGCAGCAAGTCCGCTGTATGACTGGCGTCCGCAAAGTACGTATATTCGTCGTCCGCCGTATTGGGAAGGGGCTTTGGCTGCACCGCGTACATTGTCAAATATGCGTCCGCTCGCGATCTTGGGCGATAACATCACCACCGATCATTTGTCACCATCCAATGCCATTGTGCTCGACAGTGCGTCGGGTGAATACCTGAAAAAAATGGGTGTGCCTGAGGAAGACTTTAACTCCTATGCAACGCATCGCGGTGATCATCTCACGACGCAACGTGCGACTTTTGCCAACCCGAAATTGTTTAATGAAATGGTGGTGCGTTCTGACGGCACGATCAAGCAGGGTTCAAAAGCACGTGTTGAGCCTGAAGGCGAAGTGATGCGGATGTGGGAAGCGATTGAAATCTACATGAACCGCAAACAGCCGTTGATTATTATTGCCGGTAAGGATTATGGGCAGGGTTCGAGTCGTGACTGGGCGGCGAAAGGTGTACGTTTGGCGGGTGTAGAAGCGATTGTGGCTGAAGGTTTTGAGCGTATTCACCGTACTAATTTAGTCGGTATGGGCGTCTTGCCGCTTGAGTTTAAGCCGGGTACGGATCGTAAGACTTTAGGTCTTGATGGTACTGAGCTATATAGTGTGATTGGTAATATTGCTCCACGTTCGACTTTGACTTTAGTAATTGAGCGTTCAACCGATGATGGTAAGAACCAGATTATTGAAGTGCCTGTGACCTGTCGTCTGGATACCGAAGAAGAAGTACATGTGTATGAAGCGGGCGGGGTATTACAGCGCTTTGCACAGGATTTCTTGGAAGGGAATGTGGCTTGATTAAAGTTACTTCTTTTTAATCCACCCCAACCCTCCTTTTTAAAACATAGGTATCTACACAATTTCCGAGCTTTGCGTTAAATTGAAGAGCATGCTCTTCAATTTAACATCTCTGGTCTGGATCAGCGTCTTGTCAAACGCTATAACGGCCTTGTAAAACTCAATATG
>NZ_JBAPXX010000074.1:0-51768 GCF_049284435.1 Acinetobacter sp.
AAATGTTCTGTTTCTGCAGTATCCAGCATCACCACAGCCAAGTCATAACGTTGCTGAAAAGGCAGATTTAAAAAGTCAGATACGCTAAAATAGGACCATTGAATAGATGGCTGAAACTGGACTTGGCTCAAGTCCTGCCCAATACAAATAGCAGTATGAATTGGCTGTTCCTGTGCGAAATCGTCTAGCATCGAAGTAATGACATTCTGCTCAGCCATAACTGCATCCTTATGATTTAAGTGAGTAATTTTTATGGAACTTCAGGGCATTTGTCATAAAATGCACGTCGGCCTCAAGGATCTTAGTGTAACTGATCAACAGATACAGCGGGCAAATGTTGAATATAAATTAATTTTAGATCGTGCAGAAATTGATCTTCCGTTTAATTTAGGCCAGGAAATCGAAATTGAATGGACCGGTAATATCTACTGCGTGTCCTGTGGCAACAAAACTTCCAAATCATTTTCGCAAGGTCACTGTTTTAAATGTTTTAAAACCAATGCTTCATGTGATATGTGCATCATGAAGCCAGAGACTTGCCATTATCATTTAGGCACTTGCCGCGAAGATGAGTTTGCACAGAATGTCTGCTTTCAGCCACATATTGTCTATTTGGCCAATTCCAGTGCTTTAAAGGTCGGCATTACCCGTACCAGCCAAATGCCGACTCGCTGGCTTGATCAGGGTGCGACCCAAGCCCTGCCGATTATGAAAGTCGGTTCACGTCGTCTTTCAGGAAAACTTGAAGTTATGTTTGGTACGCAAATGGCAGACAAGACTGACTGGCGTAAGCTACTGAAAGGTGAAGCAGAACCACTGAATCTGATTGAAGTGCGTGAACAGCTGCTAGAAGAATTTGCGCCTAAAATTCAAAACATTCGTGAAGAATTTAATCAGAATCTTGAATTTAACGAAAATATTGAAGTATTGGAAGATGAATTCACACGAGAATTTATTTATCCGGTAGAACAATATCCAGAAAAGATTAAATCGCATAATCTGGATAAAACTCCTGTGATTCGTGGCAAATTACAAGGCATCAAGGGTCAGTATTTAATTCTGGATACCAGCGTGATTAATATGCGCAAATATACTGGTTATGAACTGATTATTCGTGCTGAATAATTAAAAAAGGGAGCATTTGCTCCCTTTTTTCTTATCCAATAATATTAATCTGATCAAATAGCTACTGTTGTATAAGCTGTGAATTAATATTCTGGTCGGCAAAATAAGGGGCTTTGAAGCTTTCTTCTCGTGCTTCCACCACAATCGGCTCAATGAGTGCAATTGATGTAGTCGGCCTTTCTGTATCTTGTAGAAGTAGTGTCAAATCAACTTGAATATCTTGATGATCATTTTCTAAACTTGCAGATTCTTCATCTTGCTCAATCACTGCAGTAAGAATATCTTCAATAGAAGCATGTTGCTCCACGTTTAATGGAAAATTAATTTTTGCTAATGAAATAGTTTCACTACGCTGGCCTGCTGCATTCTCCGAATATAAAGTCAAGAAGCCACCTTGTGCAATTGGATTTTCTATACTCCACTCACCCTTTACATTTGCATAAGTCACATATTCCTGACTATCAGCAAGAATCACAATTTTACCGTAAGGCATTGCCTCGCCAGTAAGCTGTTCGCCATTTTCCAAAATAGTAGGGACAATTGGCTCAAACAAAATGTAACTTGGCTGTTCTGGTTCTATAATAGGTAATTCCGGCTCAGGAAATACCACAGGAATCGCCAATGCAATGATGTTAGATCTAATAACTAAATCATTTACTGCATAAATCTCTAAAGTTCCTCCATGTGCAATCGGGTTGAGTAACGACCAATCCCCCTGATCATCAACACTAGTGGTATATTCATGACCATTTGCCGTCACAATAATCTGCGTATGAGGAGTTGCTTTACCTGATAGATATTCACCCTACTCTAAAATAACTGGGATAATAGGTGCCCAATCTGGAAATACCGGAATTTCAGGAAGTGGCGCCATACCAGAAATAAAAGGTGGAGATTCTTCTCCAAGTTCATTACGAGCAAATACTTCCATAAATGTACCCGGCACCATCGGATTTAGAAGTGTCCATTGCTCATTTGCATCAGCTTCAGTGTTATATTCAATACCATTATGCCTAACCACCACCGTCACATGCGGATCAGCCATACCGACTAGATAATCACCCTCTTGAGAAAACACAGGTATACTCGGAGATAGTGGTGCTATTTGCGCTAATCCAATTTCTAATGAAACAATTCCTTTTGCATTTACAGCAACAATCATCACCGAGCCTGTGCCTGAGATAGGATTATGCAGTGACCAATTTCCCTGCGCATCAGCAGTAGCAGTAGTTTGATATTGCTGACCATTATAAGTTGCAATAATAGTAACAAATGGATCTGCCATACCAACAATTTGGCTACCAAACTCCGTTACCTCAGGCGTAGAAGGTTTGAGAATAATTGCAGTTTCATCGCGAACATAACCTTTACCCGGTTTATTTGGTTCATGACCTTTTCTAGGTTTATTGGGTTGGGGGTGATACTGAGGTGATTTAACGATCTGCGCATGCTGCGGAACAGGGTTAAAATGCGATATTTTTTCATTATATGCCTTATCATTTTTTATTTATGCTGAATGTATATAGGCTTGAAGATAGCCTAAAATAATTATATATCAGATATTTAATATTATTTCCTATAAGATTATAAATTTTAGAAAATAAAAAAACCAGCCCACAGGCTGGTTTTTTATACAACAATTTTATTTGATTTTTGCTTGAGATTTCAGGTAACGCGTATAGTCATCAAATTCCTGCTGACCACGAAGTTGTTGATATAACTTCACCAACTCACTACGCTGTTCTGCACTCAATACATCCACCGGATTTTTCTTTACTTCTGATACCGCAACCACAACTAGCTCATTTGGCATTTTCGCTGTCGTCACTGACCAATGGTCTGCTTTTGGTGTCGGAAGACTAAAGGCCGCACGCTGCACATCACGTTTTAGTAAACCTTCAGCACGTGTGTAGACACCAGCATCTCCAAAGATCAAATCACCTTTCGCCACTGCTGCCGCCGGTTTGGTTTTAAACTCATCCAAAGCTTTCTGAATTTTTGCTTTTGCCAGAGCAGCAGCTTTATCTTCAATCAGCTGAGCCTTAACACGTGGTTTTGCTTCTGCCAGTGTTTGTTCGCCGGCTGCATGATAATTACGCACCTTGATCCAGGCTACATCACCATTAGCCAACTGAATGCTTGATGAAGCATTACGATCACCATTTTTAACATCATCATTAAACAATTTGACTTTGAGGTTAGCATCGCTCAGCACTGGATCACGGGTCGAAAGTGTTACCCCTTGGGCTTTCTGGACTTGTACACCTTTAACTTCCTGTGTAACGACATCCAGAGAATCACTTCCTACTACCATATCATTCAGCGTATTGACTGTATCAGAGAAAGCATTGGATTTTTTAGCAGCCAAGACTTCTTCAGACAAACGTGCTTTTTGTGATTCAAAAGAAGGAACCGCAACATCTGGCGTTTGCACAGAAATAATGTGGTAACCATAATCTGTTTTCACCGGTGCAGACGCCTGACCAGATTTTAAAGAACTAACCGTCTGGTCAAATGCAGTACCAAATACACCTTCTTCATAGACAGCAAGCGCACCACCTTTAGACTTAGATTCAGGATCTTCAGAATATTGTGCTGCAGCTTGAGCAAAAGTGGTACCGGCTTTAATTTTGGCTGCAATGTCGGTCGCCAGTTTTTTTGCTTCAGCATCACTACGACTGTCTGCCGTAATTAAAATATGCTTCACATCTGGTTTAACTGCCTGTTTTTGTGTCGCAACAAAAGCCGTGTATGCTTCCTGAAGCTCAGCATCGGTAACCGCTAAACTCTGCACCTGAATATCGCTTGGCTTTAACACCACATAGTCGACATCCACACTGGTCGGCTGTTTGAACAGTGTTTTGTGCTTTTCATAATAGGCAGCAATGTCTGCATCCGTCACTTTGACATCTTTTTTATAGTTATCCAGATTAATGCTGGAAATATGAATATGACGTTGTTCAGTTTGTAAATCGGCAATCTGCTGCATTTCGACTGGGCTCACCAGTGGATAATCCAGGAAAGTCGATGACAGCATTTTCAGCGCATGATCTTTACGTAAACTTTCGATCAAAGCGCGATTGGTCATGCCAATTGATTTTAGATAATTTTCATATAAAGCATTCGAGAACTTGCCATCTTGCTGGAAAGTAGGCTGCTGAGCAATCATCTGTTCAATTTGCTGGTCACTCAGACTGATCCCTAATTCTTCAGCCTGTTGCAGCAATACAGTACGTGCAACCAGAGTATCCATGGCTTTCTGGTCAATGAAGCTTTGATTCAGTAAAGTTTCATCCCCATTGGCATAACTGAGATATTGTTCTTTAAATGATTTGGTCAGTGACTCTAATTCTTTTTGAGATATTTCAGTCCCGTTCACTGATTTTGCCGCATCAGAGTTTCCGCTGCTAAAATATCCTTCAATACCTACAAGTGCTAACGGGGTCAAAAACAGAACGAGCAAGACTTTGCCCAACCAACCCTTAATAACTTTACGAAAAGCTTCCATAAGTATTCCAATATTTTATTTGCAAAGGATTTTAACCGAAAATACCCATTGAATGAATGTGTTAATCATCACAATTAAATTTATCAATAAAAAACGCGCCAAAGAAGGCGCGTTTCGTCGCTGGGTAAGCTTAAGCTACAGCGTCTTTTAAGCCTTTACCTGCTTTGAAGCTAGGTACTTTGCTTGCTTTGATCTCAAGAGTAGCACCAGTTTGTGGGTTACGGCCAGTACGTGCAGCGCGTTCTTTCACACCAAAAGTACCAAAACCCACTAAAGTTACTGTATCACCCGATTTTAAAGCTTCAGTAACAGAAGCAATTGTAGCATCTAAAGCTTTACCTGCGTCAGCCTTAGATAATCCCCCTTTTTCTGCAATTGCATCAATTAATTCTGATTTATTCATGAAGATTACGTCCTCTTAATATCGTTTATTTAAGGTTCAAGAATTGGTTTAACATGCCATAACGCCTTTATAGCAATGCTTTAGGTATAAACGCAATACTTAAGAACCTCTTTTTTTTCAAAAAATATGCGAAAAAAACATTGAATAATAAATAAAGTCATTTTATTTATGTTTTTTCGACAATTCTTCTTTCATTTTTTCTTGTTCCGCAGTCAACTGATCAACCTTGGCATGCAACTGAAGGATTAAACGTTCCAAATACTGTACATCCTTCAGTGTGACTAATCCTATACGATTCAATGAGTGATGAACAGAGTTGTCGATTAACTTTTCGACTTTGTCTTTGGTGTCTGTGACCGACTCTTTGGCCTTTTCCGAAACCTTTTCTACAGTTTGATCGGCAATATCTGCAGTTTTAGATTCAACCTCTTCCCCGACCTTGACCAACGAGTCAAACAGTTTATTGCCTTCTTCTTCTGCACGTGAAAATGCCCCCAGTCCAGCCAACCAGATTTGTTTGGTGTATTTACGAAAATCAAGAACCGATTTGCGCTCCGAGGCAGATTTAGACTTGGTTTTCAGCGGTTTCTCATTTGAAGCTTCAGCTGAGTCTTGTGCTGTTTTTGACTTGTCCATGTGCACGGCTCCTGTTTGTTTTCTGCGCAATTTTTATAAATTATTCTACAAAACCACTGCATAATAGCAAATTTAGTACTTGATAGATTTGATAAACTGTTCTACAAAGCAATTTATTTCAAGTCTAATTTGATTTAACCCTGAAATCTCTTCACAAGCAGGAAGCTTTTTCACTTTATATTTCAGGTAAGGATTGGTTGTATATGAGCGAATCGCAACAAAGTCAAAATCAACCGCATTTGTTGCTTACGATGACGTTAATTGTTTTAGAGACAATATTTACCTTCATTCTCAAGCATGATCGTGTCGTTGCATTACAGGCCAAAAAGTTTGTAGATGAAAACATCTCGATTAAAATCAATAGCTATATTCCGTATTTCGACTTTTATGTGCAATTCACCCCCAATGGACTATTATTTGACCATAAAGCACCGGGCCGCATTATCGACCTGGATGTGCGCACAACACTTCCCGATCTGATTAAAATTTTTATTTTTGGCAATCGTCGTAGCATTCGCAGCATGCGCATTGATGGTCATCAGGTTTTAAAAGATGAGTTTCGTGATCTGTTAACCGTATTCAGCTTGCCAAAAGTACTAGCCGACTGGAAACACTGGCTGTCTGATGCACCAACAGATGAAGCAGAAATTATTGCTTCTAAAAAGCGTATTGCGCCGCTTCTAAAGAAAATTGAAGAGCAGCGTTCCAAGATCAATACCTTGCAAGTGGAAGTCAAACAGTATAAAAACCGCCTGAAACGGATTGAACGCCGTCAAAAGCGTATTAATATCATTTTTGGCCTGAGCAGCGTACTTTTGATTATGTTATTAGTGTATAATTGGCTGAGCATGTAAATCTTTCATTATCCGAAAATTAAATCCCACTAAGGTCTACTAAAAATAACTTGACTAATTTAGTCGGGATTCATAAAATCTACACATCTAGTCTAACCATGTGTATCGAATCATGCGCCTAACCACTCGCGGTCGCTACGCTGTGACTGCTCTACTTGATCTAGCTTTGCAGCCTTCTGAAAAAACGATAACGCTCGCTGAAATTGCAGCACGTCAAACTATTTCTGTTGCTTATCTTGAGCAGTTATTTGCGAAGCTCAAGCGTCATGGTTTAGTTTCTAGTGTTCGTGGCGCAAATGGTGGTTACCATTTAGCACGTAATGCAGATGAAATTACTGTGTTAGCAATTATTGAAGCTGTAAACGAAACAGTTGATGCGACTCGCTGTGACCATAAAGGCAACTGCCAGAATGGCGCGATGTGCTTGACTCATGATTTATGGCAGGAACTCTCCCATCACATCGCCGATTATTTAGAAAAAATCTCGCTTGCTGATCTGGTTGCACGTGACAACGTCCAGACTGTGTCATTACGCCAAAAATCAGCACCTTTAGATTCAGCCCTTTTATCGGTTACAGGTATTTGACATGAAACGTCCGATTTATCTTGATTATGCAGCTACAACTCCTGTAGATCCTCAGGTTGCTGAACGTATGATGGAATGCTTAACATTCGATGGTACCTTTGGTAATGCGGCATCTCGTTCACACGCGTATGGTTGGCAAGCAGAAGAAAAAGTTGAATATGCACGTGAACAAGTTGCGAATTTAATTAAAGCTGATCCACGTGAAATCGTATGGACTTCGGGTGCAACCGAGTCAGACAACCTTGCGCTTAAAGGTGTGGCTCATTTCTATGCATCTAAAGGTAAACATATCGTTACCTCTAAAATCGAACATAAGGCAGTTTTAGATACCTGTCGTGAGCTTGAGTCTGAAGGTTTTGAAATTACCTATATTGAGCCGCAACCTCAAACTGGTTTAATTACTCCAGAAATGGTACAGGCAGCGATCCGTCCAGATACGATTCTTGTTTCCCTGATGATGGTAAACAATGAAATCGGTACTGTGACTGATGTTGCAGCGATTGGTGAAATCACTCGCGCTAACAAGATTTTCTTCCATGTCGATGCAGCTCAGGCGGCGGGTAAAGTTGAAATTGATCTTTCAACTTTAAAAGTAGACTTGATGAGCTTCTCTGCGCACAAAATCTATGGCCCTAAAGGTATTGGCGCACTGTTTGTACGTCGTAGCCCACGTGTACGCCTTAAAGCTGAAATGCATGGTGGCGGCCATGAACGTGGTATGCGTTCAGGTACCCTTGCGACTCACCAGATTGTAGGTATGGGGGAAGCGTTTGAACTTGCAGGCAAAAACATGGAAGCTGAACAGACTCGTCTACGCGTACTTCGCGACAAATTGTGGAATGGCTTACAAGGTCTTGAACAAGTGTTCCTGAACGGCCATCCAACACAAAACGTTGCGAACTATCTAAACATTAGCTTCAACTTCGTTGAAGGCGAATCATTGATGATGGCATTGAAAGATGCTGCGGTATCTTCAGGTTCAGCATGTACATCTGCAACACTTGAACCATCTTATGTACTTCGTGCATTGGGTCTTTCAGACGAGCTTGCACACAGTTCGATCCGCTTCAGCTTTGGTAAATACACCACTGAAGAAGATATCGATCACGTATTGACTATCACTAAAGCTGCTGTTGAGAAGTTACGTGAACTTTCTCCGCTTTGGGATATGTATAAGGAAGGTATTGACCTTTCTAAAGTTGAGTGGGCTGAGCACTAATTTTCACCCTGAGATAGTGACGAATCCGTTGCTATCTCATTGAGAAAAGTTTTTTTACCCCCATATTTAATACTAAGGCTGACCCCGAGGTTTGGAGAAGCAACATGGCTTATAGCGAAAAAGTAATTGATCATTACGAAAACCCTCGTAATGTTGGCGTTTTAGACAAAAATGCTGAAAACGTTGGTACTGGTATGGTTGGTGCGCCAGCATGTGGTGACGTAATGCGTTTACAGATTCAGGTAAACGACGAAGGTGTGATTGAAGAAGCACGTTTCAAAACTTATGGTTGTGGTTCTGCCATTGCATCAAGTTCACTTGTGACAGAATGGCTCAAAGGTAAAACTTTGGATCAAGCTCAAGCGATCAAGAACATTGATATTGCAACTGAACTTGCACTTCCACCAGTAAAAGTACACTGCTCTGTTCTTGCAGAAGATGCAATCAAAGCAGCTGTAGAAGACTACCGTAACAAGAAAGTTAAAGCTTAATTGTTCCACGTTTTGAAATTTTAACGGAGTTTTCATGATCCATTTAACTGAAAATGCTGCAACTCATATCAGCAATTATTTAAAAAATCGCGGTAAGGGTGAAGGCATTCGCGTTGGTGTGAAAACTTCAGGCTGTTCTGGTTTGGCTTATGTACTTGAGTTCGTTGACGAAGTCGATACACATGACCAGGCATTTGAGCAGTTTGGGGTTAAAGTGTTTGTTGATCCGAAAAGCTTAGTTTATCTTGAAGATATGGAGATGGACTATGTTAAAAACGGCTTGAATGAAGGCTTTGAATTTAATAACCCCAACAAAAAAGGCGAATGCGGTTGTGGTGAATCCTTCACTGTATAGACCCGGCAGTTATTCTCTTTTGACATTAAAACAGTGTGTTTCACACTGTTTTAATTGCATTTATACTGTTATTTTTGCACATTAATCGCGGATCCCATCTCCCATGAATCATTTTGAGCTGTTTAATCTTCCGGTAGCACTCGATATTGATTTAGCGGCTTTAAAGACTGAATTTTTAAAGTTGCAGCAACAATATCACCCCGATAAAGCTGAAAATAAAGATCAGGCCCTGATTAAATCAAGCGACATCAATCAAGCGTTTAAAGCTTTGTCAGCGGTCGATAGCCGTGCAGCGTATTTATTGTCTCTCAAGAAACAGGATTATCACTTAGATCAGTCGATCAGTGATTTTGAATTCTTGCAGGACGCGCTGGAAATTCGTGAACAACTCGATGATGCAAGCTCTGCTGAAGACCTGACGTCACTCAAAGTTGAAGTCCAGCAATGGATTGACGGTCTGGTGCGCGAGTTTAAAATTGACTATACGAATGCAGACTGGGCTGAAGCACGCGATACAGTGCGTAAACTACGCTTCTTTGTTAAAGTCATGGCCGATATCGACAAGGCGGAAGACCGCTTCCTCGATGATGACAGCTTTGACCTTGATGATGATTTCTAATTTTTAATATTTAACGTGCAAAGGATGTAACACTATGGCTCTCTTGCAAATTGCAGAACCAGGTCAATCAAGTGCACCACATGAACACCGCATTGCGATTGGTATCGATTTAGGCACCACCCATTCTTTGGTTGCCACGGTTCTTTCAGGTAAAGCCAAAGTGCTTAATGACGAACAAGGTCGTGTGCTACTTCCTTCTATCGTGCATTATGCAGAACAGCAAACTCAATACGGTAATGAAGCTGCGCCTTTTATTACCACTGACCCTAAAAATACTATCATTTCAGTCAAGCGTTTTATGGGTCGCTCCAAAGCCGATATCAAATTCCAGCACCCTTATGCGTTGGTCGGTGAAGCCAATGAAATGCCGGCTTTTGAAACCACGCAAGGCCGTAAAACGCCGGTTGAGATTTCTGCAGAAATTTTAAAGCAGCTGAAAGACCGCGCTGAAACTAGTCTGCAAAATCCGGTGAATGGCGCAGTGATCACTGTTCCAGCCTATTTTGATGAAGCACAACGTCAGGCAACCCGTGATGCAGCCCAACTTGCCGGTTTAAATGTTTTACGTTTATTGAATGAGCCAACCGCAGCTGCTGTGGCTTATGGCCTGGATCAGGAAAGCAACTTAAGTACAGATCGCAACTATGTGATCTACGACTTGGGTGGCGGCACCTTTGACGTTTCGATTCTGCGTTTCTCTCAAGGTGTGTTTGAAGTTCTGGCAACCGGTGGCCACACTGCTCTCGGTGGTGATGACCTGGATCGTTTGATCCTGAAATGGGCCAAAAAACAGCTGAATATCGAAACGTTAGATGATGCTGAATATGCACATTTCATTGTGGCTGCGCGTAAAGCCAAAGAAGCACTTTCAGATGCTGAAACCGTTCAGATTCAATTGCTTGATCAAGTTTTGACCCTGGATCGTCCGACATTTGAAGAGATCATTAAAGTTGCTTTGGATAAGACCATCAGCGTATGTAAGCGTGTGATGCGTGATGCCAAGCTTGAACTGGATGACATTCAGAATGTCGTTTTGGTCGGTGGCTCAACCCGTTCTTATGCAGTACAAAAAGCAGTGCGTGAAGTATTCAACCAAGAACCGCTTTGCACCATTAACCCGGATGAAGTGGTTGCGATTGGCGCATCGATTACCGCAAACCAATTGATTGGCAACTCGACTGATGGTTCTTTGTTATTAGACGTAACCCCTCTATCTCTTGGTCTTGAAACCATGGGTGGACTGGTTGAACGATTAATTTCGCGTAATACTGCGATTCCAGTGGCGCGTCGTCAGGAATTTACTACTTATCAAGATGGCCAGACTGCCATGTTGATTCATGTGGTTCAAGGTGAACGTGATCTGGTTGAACATTGTCGTAGCTTGGGCCGTTTTGTCCTGCATGGCATTCCGCCAATGACTGCTGGTCAGGCACGTATTGAAGTGACTTTTCAGGTTGATGCTGATGGCTTGCTGACTGTATCTGCCAAAGAAACCACTTCTGGTGTGACAGCTCAAATCGATATCAAGCCATCTTATGGTTTGTCGGGTGAAGATACTGAACGCCTGTTGCTAGACGGTTATAAGTTCGCTGAAGAAGATAAAAATCTTCGTCATTTGAATGAAACCAAAGTTGAAGCACAGCGTGAACTGGAAGCACTGGTTCAAGCACTCAAAGCGGATGCTAGTCTTTTGACTGAGAAACAGCTTGCAGCACTGCAAACTGCGCAAGCACAACTTGAAACTCAGCTTCAGGGTTCAGATATCAAAGCAATTGAATCTGCCGTTGAACAGCTTAAAATACATAGTGATGCTTTTGCAGCAGCACGTATGAATCAACATATTGATGCAGCTCTTAAGGGCACTAAACTCGACGACTGGTCAAACTCAAACTAATTTAAGGTAACGACTATGCCACGTATTAAAGTTCTTCCACATGCGCAGATTTGCCCCGAAGGTGCTGAGTTTGAAGTCGAACAAAATGCCAATCTTTGCGAAAGCCTGCTGAAAAATGGCATTAAAATCGAACATGCCTGCGATATGTCAGCAGCATGTACCACCTGTCATGTGGTGGTACGCAAAGGTTTTGACAGTCTGGAAGAAATGGATGATGTTGAAGCTGACTTACTCGATCGTGCGTGGGGTCTAGAACCTGATTCACGTCTTTCTTGTCAGGTTAAACTGGACGATGAAGATCTGGAAATTGAAATTCCAAAATACACCATTAACCATGCTTCAGAAAATCACTAAGATTTTCGTTGCAGGCTAAAATAAAAAACCACGCTCAGGCGTGGTTTTTTCTATTTAAATATAAGCAATTTTAATCAAATATTTTTTATTTGGATTGAGTTAATTTAGATAAATTCTAAATATGTTCAATTACTTCATCTTCAAGCTTCAATTTGACAATGCCTTGTGAGTTCGTCATTTTCTGCTGAGTCTCAATGCGTTTAATCATTTTTTCCAGCACATGAATCAGCTCAGGATATTCAAAGTTTTGCACTTCATCCAGATTCAGCAATAAATGAAAGCCCTTATATTCATAATCGAACCAACGCTGATACTCGACTTTCTGAGACGCGTATTTTTCCATTACTTGCCAGGTTCTTACAGGTGCTTTAATGCCTTTCAGGAAAATCGGCTTTTTCGGTGCACAAAGATAATCATCTTTGATCAAATTATGAGTATCTTCTGAAATCAGGATTTCATCGACTTCCGCTGCACTTTGCAAACGCGCAGCCAGGTTAGCATCACGCCCTACAATGGTATAAGCCATACGATGCGTAGCCCCATAATTCCCTACGTGGCAATAACCTGTCGAAATTCCCATGCGGATATGGAGTGGCGGATAACCCATTTTAATCCAGCGTTCACGCAGCAATTTCATTTGCTGACGCATCGCCAATGCCATTTCCATACAGTTCTTGGCATCCCGTTCCACACCTTCAGAGTTCGGATCACCAAAGAAAATCAGGATGGCATCACCCATGAATTTATCGACAGTCGCTTCATAATTTTTAGCGATTTCGGTCATGTGCCGCAGATAATCATTCAACAGGAATGCTAAATCATCTGGAATCAGAGTTTCAGATAGCTCCGTAAACCCTTGAATATCAGAGAAAAATATCGTCAACTTTTTACGTTTATATTCAATTTTGGCTTCAGATTCACCTTTCATAATGGATTGCCATAACTGCACGGGCGCATAGCGACTCAGTTGATTGGCAAATTCCATATAACGGTTCATCTGTTCGAAATAATGGTCTTTTTTCTGGGTCATGTATTGCACACGACCACTTTGATAAAAACTTCCAACACCGAAATAGGTAATCAGGCAGATAAAGCCTAAAACGGTCAGCTCACTGCTGGTCGGTTGGAAATAATTGTTAAAACCAAAGACCAGAATGTTGGCCAGATAGAACAACGTAATCCCGATCAGGCTAGCCAGAGAGGCCATCATAAATGAAATTTTATTGCTAATTGCGGTATAGAGTACTGCGACCAGACCCAGCAAGGACAAGACCAAGTCTAAATGCACGGCCGCCAAAACCACCGAAATGACAATGACATCAATCAGGAAAAGAATATTACGCCGAATGTGATAATCATGACGATAGATCAGCCAGCGAGATAGCTTGGGGGTGATCAATAAAACCAGAAACAAAAAAAATGGAACAAAAAGTTGATACTGGGTATCTGGTTCAGTGTAATGAAAGACGACCAGAACCAGAGACAGCATGATATATCCCATCATGCGATGGAAATACTCAAACTGATGGGGTTCTTTTTGAATCCAGTCGTCTAATCGCACTCACTCACTCCCTGAAGTCCAACTGTCCATGGTTCTCGGAATGCCTTGGCTGATTAGTCCATGCGCCAGTCAAATGGCATATCGCCCTGGCCACGTAAAGCCAGCATTAAGGTTTGACGCATATGTGCCAGTACTTCACTGCTATAAGGAACAGCAGGTGTACCCCAAACAGGCTTCGGCCATGCCACATCGTTCTGATAACGAACCACATGATGAAAATGCAATTGCGGCACCATATTACCCAGCGCTGCTACATTCATTTTATCCGCACGGAAAACACGTGCCAGCTGGCTAGATAACCAGCTTGACTCTCTTAAAAACTGCTCTTGGTCAGCTTGGCTCAATTCATATAATTCAGAGACACCCGGCACACGTGGAATCAGAATGAGCCAGGGAAATTGCATATCATTCATCAAACGACATGTTGACAAAGGAAAGTCGCCTACAAAAAACGTATCTTGAGCAAGTTGTGGATGCAAACTAAACATATCTTTATAAATGATGCAAAATTAGAATGATGGCTAATACTAACATATCCAACTGAAGCTGAATATTGGAAGCAATGTGTTTAAAGACAAATTCTCATGATTTGTTGCGAAGCACATCACAACAACCACTGTAAACAATTCATTAAAAAAATCAAGCCTGTTGTTCCTGCAAACTTCATTCGAAAATAAAACCTAAACTGAATTTCCAGGCTGATTTAATCGAATAAAATCAGTGCAATTCTTTGAGTAGGCTGTCCAGTAAATCCTGAATAAACTGAATCCGCTTTTGATAGTCTTCCAGCATGACCATGAGTTTCAGACGTTGACCGCCATCCATCCGGAAATAGGTCGGATGTTTCTGCATCATCTGGATAATCGTCATGGCCTGAACTGGGGTATCTGGAGCAAATTCGATATGCCCGCCCTGACTGCTGATATCAATTTTGGTGATGCCAAGCTGTTCGGCTTTCAGGCGAATCTGGTGTACGGCAAAGAGCTGTTTGACCGGTTGCGGCGGTATACCAAAACGGTCAATCAATTCCATCCGGATATTATCCAGTTTTTCCTGGGTATCGGTATTACTGATGCGTTTATAGAACAACAGACGTTGATGCACATCACCCAGATATTCATCTGGAATCAACGCTGGCATATGCAGATTAATTTCAGCAGTCAGTGACAACGGTGCATCGAAGTTTGGCGTTTTGCCTTTTTGAATGGCTTTGGTGGCTTTTTCCAACATTTCCATATACAAGCTATAACCAATGGCCTGCATTGAACCACTTTGCTGTTCACCGAGCAATTCACCTGCGCCGCGAATTTCCAGATCTTCGGTTGCCAGCATAAAACCGGCACCCAAGGTCGAGGCACGCTGAATTGCATCCAGACGTTTTTCCGCATCACCTCTTAAAGCTTTTAAAGACGGCACCATTAAATAGGCATAAGCCTGATGGTGTGAGCGTCCTACACGTCCACGTAGCTGATGTAATTGCGCCAACCCCAACTTGTCAGCACGTTCAATCAGAATAGTATTGGCATTCGGAACATCAATCCCGGTTTCAATAATGGTCGAACATACCAGAACATTGTATTCCTTGTGATAGAACTGCTGCATCACCTGCTCCAGTTCACGTTCACGCATCTGCCCGTGGGCCACAATCACCCGCGCTTCCGGCACCAATTTACGGATATGCTCGGCGGCACGATCAATCGTATCTACTTCATTATGCAGAAAATAAACCTGACCACCGCGCAGCAATTCACGCAGAATCGCTTCTTTAATGGTGTCATCGGTATGTTCTTGCACAAAGGTTTTCACCGCAAGACGGCGTGCCGGCGGTGTGGCGATAATCGACAGATCACGCATGCCACTAAAGGCCATATTTAACGTACGCGGAATTGGGGTCGCAGTCAGTGTCAGCATGTCCACATCAGCACGCATGGCCTTAATCCGTTCCTTGTCACGAACTCCAAAACGATGCTCTTCGTCGACAATCATCAGACCCAGATTTTTAAACTGGACATTTTCCTGCAAAATTTTATGCGTCCCAATCACGATATCGACTTTCCCTTCGATCAGGTCGTCAATGGTCTTGGTATGTGCTTTGGAAGAACCGAAACGTGACAGCACTTCAATCCGAACCGGCCAGTCGGCAAAACGGTCTTTGAATGAATCATAATGCTGCTGTGCCAGCAAGGTAGTCGGCACCAGAATCGCCACCTGCCGGTTATTCTGTACTGCAACAAATGCGGCACGCATCGCGACTTCTGTCTTGCCGAAACCCACATCACCACACACCAGTCGATCCATCGGCTTGGCCTGCTGCATGTCATGCAATGTGGCTTCAATCGCATTGGCCTGATCCAGTGTTTCTTCATAGGCAAAGCCACTGGCAAATTGCATATACAGGCTTTGATCAATTTCAAAACTGATCCCGGGCTTGGAAGAACGGCGCGCCTGAATATGCAGCAACTCGGCGGCGACATCGTGAATCTGTTCCAGCGCTTTACGTTTGGCTTTATTCCACGCATCTGTACCGAGTTTATGCAAAGGTGCTAGATCCGGATCACCACCACTATATCGACTAATTAAATGCAGATTGGTCACCGGCACATAGACTTTGGCGGCATCTGCATAATCCAATTGCAGAAATTCGTGATCCTGGTCATCAATACTTAAGGTGACCAGACCAGCATAACGTCCAACCCCGTAGTCGATATGCACTACAGGCGCGCCCATGGTCAGCTCAGTTAGACTTCTGATCAGAAACTCTTCGGAAACTTCCTGTTGACGTTTGCGACGGCGCTGTACTACCCGATGTTCATAGAGCTGATTTTCAGAAATCACGCTAACACGATCATTCAATACCAGACCACGCTCTAAAGGCGCATTGGTAATGGCAATTGCATACAGAGACTGAATAAAACTATCAAAATTTTCAACCGTTGGAATATCACCCAGACTTGGCCTTAAGGCATCTTTAAGACTTTCCCGGCGTCCAGCACTTTCAGCCACTAGCAGTACCGGATGATTGGCCTGATCAATATATTTTTTGACTTCATGAAACGGTTTTTCACGTTTCGGATCTACGGGCAGACGCGGTGGCAACTGGGTATCAAGATTCAATACTCCAGCTTTTTGATCAAAAGGCGTTTGTGCGGCAATAATGCGCGCAAACTGATTCAGCTGCTCCAAGACCTGATTACTCTGGAAAAACAGGCTTTCAGGCGGCATGATCGGTTGGTCGACATTGTGGCGGCGGTCTTCATAACGGCGCACCACGTCCTGCCAAAATTGGCTCATACTTTCTTCTAAAGCCTTATCCGTAATGACAATGCCATTCTTGGGTAAGTACGAAATCAGTGAACTTTGACCTTACATTGCTTCAGCGCTGAAAAACAAGGGCAAATAAAACTCGATTCCCGGTGAGACTATGCCATCCATCACATCCTGATAGATCGGATTTTTCTTCGGATTCGCTGTCGGGAAAAATTCGGCATAACGGTCACGGAACGTCGTACGACCTTCCTTAAGCGGAAATTCCTGTGCGGGCAATACGGTAAACTGCTGCAAACTTTGCGTGGTGCGCTGAGTTTCGGAATCAAAAAACTTTAGGGTTTCAATTTCATCATCAAACAGGTCAATCCGAATCGGTGCTTCCTGTCCCGATGCGTAGATATCCATGATACTGCCGCGCACCGCGAATTCACCCGGATCATAAACGGTATCGACCAGATGATAACCCGCCTGAATCAGCTTTTTCTTTTGTTGTTCCAGATCAAATTTCTGACCGACATGAATATCGAAATGCTCACCCAGAATCCATGAGGTCGGCGCCACACGTTGTGCCAAGGTTGAGGCGGACAGCAACAGTACGCCAGTTTTGGGCATATTGGATAAGATCGCCAGACGTTCCGAGACAATATCCTGATGTGGGGAGAGACGGTCATAAGGCAAGATTTCCCAATCTGGAAAAATCGTGGGTTTAATCCCATAAAATTCCAGTTCACTTTCCAGTTGACCCAAATGCTGATTATTACGTGCAATCACGATAAACAAGCGCGATTGCTGCTGCACGATTTCTTTAAGCAATAATGCAGTTGAGGAACCTTGCAGATTGCCTAACCAGCGTTTCTCGCCTGCTTTGAGCTGTGGTAAACTGAGTTGGGAAATTTCTTGTTGGAACATGGATATAGCTTTAAAGTCTAAATAACCTGAGGCTTATACTAGCACGATGATCTCAGGATATTTTGTTATTTTTATGCAGTCTTGCCACATCCATACACATCAAAAATAAGCCACTTTTGCAGCTTATTTTTGATCGCGCAGAAAGTTACGATAATAATCATTTAACTTCTTAAGGATCATTTTAAATTGCAGCAGGTTTTCTGTGGTATTGCCTAAAGTCGCATTAAAACGCTGATGGGCAATTTCCAGATCAATTTTTTCATTGATCAGCATCGCGGTATCATATAACGCTTTTAAATCATCAAACTGTTTTAAACGGCGATTGGACAAATACTCCAACCGTGCACCCAATTCCTGATTGAGTTGAATACCATCGACGATATAGCCTGTACCTTCTATATACTGGATATTCTGCTCTTCTAAATATAGCTGTGCAGCAGTCGGTTTATTACTTTTAAATAATGCACTGATTTTATCAAACATCGCCATTTACCCAGCCAAATATAGTTCAGGCTCTAGTCTAGATGAAAATGCCTCAAATCCACATCCTGAACTTGAGGCAAATTATCAAAATAGCAGCGATTCGCTGTTTCATATGATTTAACAGCTCTGGTTCTGTTAAGAAACCTGTTCGAGCTGATTCTCTGCTGAAGGTATTTCAGACACCAGATTTTCAAATGCAAAGATTTCTTCTAATTGCGTTGCACTTAATAAGCCTAGCTCCAACACCACTTGCGGCACGGTTTTATTTTCCCGCATACATTGTTTGCCGATTTCATCGCATTTGGCATGTCCCAGAATCGGTTCAAGCAAGGTCACAATCCCGACACTGCGCATTACCGCACTTAAACAAATCTGTTCATTGGCCTGAATACCAGCAATACATTTCTGATTCAGGGTTTGCATGCCTTGGGTCAACAACTGAATTGATTCATTCATCGCCACGGCAATCACGGGTTCCATGACATTCAATTGTAGCTGCCCGGCTTCCGCAGCCATAGTAATGGTTAAGTCATTGCCAATCACCCGAAAGGCAATCTGATTGACCACTTCCGGAATTACCGGATTGATTTTTGCCGGCATGATCGAAGAACCTGCCTGTAATTCAGGTAAGCGAATTTCAGCCAACCCTGTACGCGGTCCCGAGCTGAGCAGGCGCAAGTCATTACAGATTTTGGACAATTTCACTGCCAGACGTTTTAAACTGCTCGACAAAATAATAAAGACGCCACAATCGCTGGTTGCCTCGACATAATCTGCCGCCCCTTTTAAAGGCAGACCTGTTAGGTGCGCCAAGATTTCTACCACCCGCTTGGCATAGCCCGGTGGTGTATTGACCCCAGTCCCAATGGCGGTGGCGCCTAAATTGACTTCCAGCAACAACTGTCGCATTTGCCCAATCAGCTTCAGGTCTTCTTTTAATAAAGTCGCAAATGCCCGGAATTCCTGTTCCATGGTCATCGGAACTGCATCTTGCAACTGAGTACGTCCCATCTTGATGACATATTCAAATTCGGCAGCTTTATGGTCGATACAATCAATCAATGCTTTAAGCACACTCAACAATTCATCCAGACTGCTATAGGTTGCCAGACGCAAAGCTGTTGGATAGACATCATTGGTCGATTGCGAAGTATTCACATGATCATTCGGATGCAGAATGTGATAATCGCCTTTCTGATGGCCCGACATTTCAAGGGCAATATTGGCAATCACCTCATTGGCATTCATATTGATGGAGGTTCCGGCACCGCCCTGATAAGGATCGAGTGGAAATGCCGCTTGCCATGCTTCCGGATGCTGAATCAATACATCACAGGCATTTTGAATGGCAGTACTGGTCTGCTCAGACAGTTTTTGAAAATGCAGATTGGCCTGCGCCGAGGCTTTTTTCACTTGGGCCAAAGCACGAATAAAATGCGTTTGTTGCCCCACCGCCAATCCGGAAATCTTAAAATTTTCGATGGCACGTAAGGTATGAATCCCATAATAGCTATGCAACGGGATTTGTTTTTCCCCCAATAAATCACGTTCAATGCGGGTCGGTTCAATTTGAAGCATATTGTCCACTAAAAAATACTCTTGGCGATGTACCGTATTTGGTGTGACATTAATATGAGCAAACAAATACAGGCCTAATAGGAAGACTTTAACCTAGATTTGCTACGATTTATTACCAATACGCCAAAGCTGTGAGTTTTGTAAGATTGTGTAAGTAACTGGCTAAAATTCAAATATTTTAATTATTTATTCAAAATTTCAACTTTTCCCCTGAATTCGACGTCGTATTACCTTTTATCCGCTCAAGTTATTCCTGATTCAATTTCAGTGAATTACTAAGATGTTTACAATAAACATACATAAAAGCTGTGCAATTGTTACAGAGTGTAATTTTTAAACCATGCTTGAATCACCTCCTTGCAATCTCAGTACAAAAAATCATCTTGGACGATGATTTCCATATTTACAGGATGACCTGCCTATGACTTATTTAAACCCCACCCTGATTACCTTCATGTTTTATATTATCGCCATGATTGCAATCGGTTTATATGCTTATCGTGCCACCTCCAATTTTGACGAATATATTCTAGGTGGACGGAGTCTGGGCAGTGTGGTCACTGCACTTTCGGCTGGCGCATCGGATATGAGTGGCTGGCTGTTGATGGGTCTTCCGGGAGCCATTTACCTGTCTGGTCTGTCAGAAGCCTGGATTGCGATCGGTTTGATTATCGGCGCATGGCTAAACTGGTTACTGGTGGCAGGTCGACTGCGTGCCCATACTGAATATCAGAACAATGCCCTGACCTTGCCGGATTATTTCACCAGCCGTTTTTCCGACCGTAAACGCATTTTACGGGTCTTGTCTGCCTTGGTGATTCTGGTGTTCTTTGCGATTTATTGTGCTTCGGGCATGGTCGCAGGCGCACGTCTGTTTGAAAGCCTGTTTGGCTGGGATTACACCACAGCGCTTGTGATTGGTGCAATGGCGACGATTCTCTATGTTTGTATTGGTGGCTTTTTGGCGATCAGCTGGACAGATACATTCCAGGCCGGTTTGATGATTTTTGCCTTATTGCTGACTCCGATCATTACCTTCTTGGCCTTGGGCGACAACAGCCAGCAAGTGAGTGTCATCCTTGAATCGGCTCGCCCACATGCCTCCAGCATGCTTGAAGGTTTAAACACTGTCGCGATTATTTCCAGTCTGGCCTGGGGCTTGGGTTATTTTGGTCAGCCGCATATTCTGGTACGTTTTATGGCAGCTGATTCGGTCAAAACCATTCCTGCTGCACGCCGCATTGGCATGACCTGGATGATTCTATGCCTAGGCGGTGCAGTGGCTGCCGGTTATATTGGTATTGTCTACTTCAGTGTCAATCCCGCATTGGCCTCGGTGGTGAATCAAAACCCTGAAACAGTGTTTATGGAATTGACCAAAATCCTGTTTAACCCGTGGATTGCCGGAATCATTCTGGCTGCTATCTTGGCGGCAGTTATGAGTACCTTGAGCTGTCAGCTTCTGGTCTGCTCAACCACCCTGACCGAAGATTTATACAAGAGTTTCCTGCGTAAAAATGCCTCACAGAAAGAACTGATCTGGGTAGGTCGCGGCATGGTCTTGGTGATTGCCCTGATTGCCATTTCACTGGCGATTAATCCGAACAGTAAAGTTTTGGGTCTGGTGGCTTATGCCTGGGCCGGCTTTGGTGCCGCATTCGGCCCGCTGATTATCTTATCGCTATTCTGGAAACGAATGACCCTCAACGGCGCAATTGTCGGCATGCTGGTTGGTGCCGTGACTGTAATTGTCTGGAAAAATTACATGGGCGATACCGGTCTTTATGAGATCATTCCAGGTTTTATTCTGGCTACCCTCAGTATTGTCATCGTCAGCCTGCTGGATAAAGCACCTAGCGAAGATGTGGTACATCGTTTTGAAATGGCTAAAGCTGAGTATCAAAAAGAAATGGCTGAAATGAAAAAATAATCATCTTTTTTCTTAAACATAAAAGGGACTTAATCGTCCCTTTTATGTTTTTATCTTCTCGGATGAAGTACTTGCAAATTATTTGGCTTTTCCCTGCATTTTCAGATGGATCTGCTGACTTTCTTTAATCACTTCCATCACCGGATAACTGCGCGTTTCTTTAATTCCGGGCAATTGCCACAAGATCTGACCTGAGATTTTTCGGAATTCATCCATATTGGCACAGCGGATTTTTACCACGAAATCGAACCCGCCACTGATCATATGACACTCGATAATTTCAGGAATCTGCCGGACTGCATGGGAAAATTCATCTAAAACATTCGGTGTGGTTTTATCCAGCAGAATTTCAACAAAGACCACAAAACCATTATTCAACATGACTGGATTGAGGCGCGCTTCATAGCCCACAATAAAACCTTCACGGGTCAGCTTTTGTACACGTGCCAAGGCTGCTGTAGGTGACAGATTGACCAGTTCAGCCAGTTTGATATTGGACAGCTTGGCATCGGATTGCAATAAACCCAGTATACGAATATCTATACGATCAAGGTTCAAATAAGGACTTGGCATTAGAATTATTCTCTAAAAAAAGCGAAAACTATAGTGAGATATTCGTCAAATATTCTGTGATTATAGATTAAAACTCATTCACCTCAAAGAACTGATTGACGCAGTACAGGAAGTCACTATGCCAACCACTCTCCGCCCAGATTCAATTTTAGATGCGGCCCAGCACTCGAATTATATTGCTGAATTTAAACATAAAAACCAATATGAAGAACGTATTAATACGGCATGGCGTCGTGCTGAAACTGAATGCGTCGAAGAGTTATTGGCCCATAGTGAAATTTCTTCCGAGATGAGTGACAAGATTCAGGCGCTTGCCTTTGATCTCGCGCATGCCTTGCGTGAACGCAAAAGCTCCACCGGGAAAGCCGGGATCGTACAGGGTTTATTGCAGGAATTTTCTTTATCCTCTCAGGAAGGCATTGCCCTGATGTGTCTGGCAGAAGCCTTGCTGCGGATTCCGGACAAAGCCACACGTGACCTGCTGATCCGTGACAAAATCAATCAAGGTAACTGGAAAGAACATTTGGGCCAGAGCCAGCTGATGTTTGTGAATGCAGCCGCTTGGGGATTGATGCTGACCGGCAAGCTGATGGAAACCCCGCAGCAAAAAAGCCTGTCTAGTTTATTAACTGGCCTTTTGGCACGCAGTGGCCGCGGGATTATCCGTAAGGCCGTCGATGTTGCCATGCGCATGATGGGCGAGCAGTTTGTCACGGGTGAAACCATTGATGAAGCACTGAAAAATGCCGAACCGCTGGAAGAAAAAGGCTTCCGTTATTCCTATGACATGCTCGGTGAAGCAGCACTGACTGACCCGGATGCTGAACGTTATTATCAGGATTATCAGCAAGCCATTCATGCCATTGGTCAAGCATCACAGGATAAGGATGTTTATGATGGTCCCGGAATTTCTATCAAGCTCTCTGCGCTGCACCCACGTTATCAGCGTTCGCAAATGGATCGCGTGCATGATGAGCTCTATGTAAAAGTACTTAAACTCGCGGTCTTAGCCAAGCAATACAATATTGGTTTAAATATCGATGCTGAAGAAAGCGATCGGCTTGAGATTTCCCTTGAACTGTTAGAACGCCTGTGTTTTGAACCACAATTGCAGGACTGGAAAGGCATTGGCTTTGTGATTCAAGCTTATCAAAAACGCTGCTTCTACGTAGTGGATTATATCATTGATCTGGCAAAACGCAGTCAGAAGCGCCTGATGATTCGTCTGGTCAAAGGCGCGTATTGGGACAGCGAAATCAAGAAAGCCCAGATTGATGGAATGTCGGATTATCCGGTATTTACCCGTAAGGTGCATACCGATCTATCTTATATCGCCTGTGCGCGTAAGCTGTTGGCTGAGCCGGATTATATTTACCCACAATTTGCCACTCACAATGCACAAACGGTAGCGACGATTTATCAACTGGCGCAACCCGAGCAGTATTATGCTGGCCAATATGAGTTCCAATGTCTGCATGGTATGGGCGAACCGCTATATGAAAATGTCGTGGGCGATCTATCGAAAAATAAACTCGGTGTACCCTGCCGGATCTATGCGCCAGTCGGCAATCATGAGACCTTGCTGGCTTATCTGGTGCGCCGCTTACTAGAAAATGGTGCCAATACGTCCTTCGTCAACCGTATTGCTGACAAGACTTTAAACATTGAAGATTTGATTGAAAATCCACAGCAAACCATTTTAAAGGCGTCAAAACAGGAAAGCGTATTGGGTGCCAAGCATCTTCATATTCCTTATCCGCAAGATCTTTATGCCGATGCACGCATTAACTCATCTGGACTCGATTTGGCCAATGATGCTGAACTCAGTGTTTTAAATGAAGTCGCATCCAGCCTAGCGACAACCCAATTCCAGGCAGCGGCTATGGGAACGGCGTTTACAGTTATCGATACAAGCAACGTAGTGCAAATACTTAACCCGGCACAACATCAGGATGTGGTGGGCACGGTCTATGAAGCAACTTCTAAACAGGCCGAAATTGCACTCACCCAAGCTGTAAATGCACAAAGTATATGGGCCAATCTGCCAAAAAATGAGCGTGCTGCCTGCCTGAATAAAGCCGCAGAACTGATGGAACAGCGCCTACTGCCGCTCATGGTTCTTCTTTCTCGTGAAGCAGGTAAAACCTATGCCAATGCAATTGCCGAAGTGCGTGAGGCGGTAGATTTCTTGCGTTATTATGCAGCTCAAGTTTTGGATCTCAATGACAACCTACAGATCCAGCCTTTAGGCACCGTACTATGTATCAGTCCATGGAACTTCCCGCTGGCGATTTTTACCGGTCAGATTTCAGCAGCGCTGGTCGCTGGCAATACTGTCATTGCCAAACCGGCTGAACAAACACCACTCATTGCAGCACAAGCAGTGCAAATTTTATGGGAAGCAGGTATTCCGCAGGATGTGTTACAGCTGCTACCTGGGCGCGGTGAAACCATTGGTGCACAGCTCAGTGCAGATTCGCGTATTCAAGGTATCATGTTTACCGGTTCAACCGAAGTGGCGAAAATTCTGCAAAAAACCGTTGCAGAACGGCTAAACCAGTTTGGAGAAAGCGTCACCCTGATTGCTGAAACCGGTGGTCAGAATGCCATGATTGTGGATTCATCCGCCCTGACCGAACAGGTGGTTCTGGATGTTGTGAGCTCTGCCTATGACAGTGCCGGTCAACGTTGTTCTGCCCTACGTGTCCTCTGTGTTCAGGAAGATAATCTGGAGGCTGTTCGTAACATGCTCAAAGGCGCCATGCAACAGTTACGCGTTGGCAATCCGGTTTTGCTGAAAACCGATATTGGTCCGGTGATTGATGCAGAAGCCCAACAAAATATCCAACAGCATATTGAGCAGATGCGCCGCAAAGGTCATAAAGTTCATCAGTTGATGTTTAATCAAGACCAGACTGAATTAACTCCAGGAACATTCATTGCACCAACCCTGATTGAACTGCCAAATCTGGATGATCTAGAATGTGAAGTATTTGGTCCGGTACTGCATCTGATCCGTTATAAATATGGCGAACTGGAAAAGTTATTAGAACAAATCAACAGCAAGGGTTATGGCCTGACCATGGGCTTACATACGCGTATTGATGAAACCATGCAAACCGTCATTGCACGAGCGGAAGTCGGCAACCTGTATATCAACCGCAATATCGTTGGTGCGGTTGTTGGTGTCCAGCCCTTTGGTGGTGAGGGTCTGTCCGGTACTGGCCCGAAAGCAGGTGGCCCACTGTATATCTACCGTTTAATGCATCAAGTATCCGAGAAAAAACTGGCGCAGCCTTATGCAGTTCAAGCGGGTCCAGCACTTGTTGAAAATAAACTTGTTCAGGAGTTTAAAGCTTGGGTAGCTAAAACTTTCCCAACTTTATCTTTAAAAGCACCTATCGAGATTGCGACTGGTCAAAGCTTTAGCCTGCAAGGTCCAACTGGTGAAGAAAATCAGTACCTAATCTTGCCACGTGAAAGCGTTCTATCCTTAGCCCACACAGAACAAGACCAGATTCAACAAATTCTGGCGATTTTATCGGTCGGTAGTCGTCCTGCATTCCTAGCTGACAATACTTTTATTCTGAAATATTTACCAACGATGCCAGCCGCGGTCAGCAAGCAGTTTAAAGTGATTCGGGAGATTGAAACAGGCGCGTTTGATGCCGTCCTGCATCATGGCGATTCTTTTGAACTGATTGATTTGCAGAAACGCATCGCAGCCAGAAAAGGTCCAATTATTGGTATCACCCATTTGAGTTCGGGCAACTATGATATTCCGGTCGAGCGATTTGTGATTGAACGCGCCATTAGCATCAATACGGCGGCGGCAGGCGGCAATGCCAGCTTGATGACGATGGATAATCTCTAAATCAGTCGAATCATCTCATCATTTTTAGCTTAAATCTTTCCTCTTGATGGCCAAATCTCTCTCCTCAGAAGGTTTGGTCTTTTTTATGTAGTTTTTAAAGCGCCTCAGCCACAATAGGCTTAGGCAGATCGGCAATTTTTTGCTACCATTTGCGCTTTAAAATATTTGCGATTTCTTACTGCATATGACTTCATCTTATCAGCAACAACTTGAAGCCAAAATTGAACGCATCAGCGCTCAGTTTGCCGAATATCAACCACCTGCTTTAGAAGTATTCCAGTCTCCTGAAAAATATTTCCGCATGCGTGCTGAATTCCGGATCTGGCATACTGAAGATGATCTGTTTTATGCCATGTTTGAACGTGACGAAAACAACAATAAAAAAGTCATTCGTATTGATGAATTTCCAATTGCAGACCGCAGCATTAATGACTTGATGCCACAATTGCTTGAAGCATTCAAGGCAGATGCCAATCTGGGTCATCGCCTGTTTGAAGTCCATTTTCTGGCGACTTTAAGTGGTCAGGTTCTGGTATCCCTGATTTATCACCGCAAGCTGGATGAAAGCTGGGAACCTGCGGCAAAAGCGCTGGCAGAAAAGCTCAATATCAAACTGATTGGCCGCAGCCGTGGCCAGAAATTCGTCCTGACTGATGAATATGTGGTGGAAGAATTGTCGGTCTTTGACCGTCGTTATAAATATAAGCAGATCGAAAGCAGCTTTACCCAACCCAATGCACAAGTCTGCCAAAAAATGCTGGAATGGGCATGTGATGCAGCAGAGCAATCAGATAAAGATTTGCTGGAACTCTACTGTGGCAATGGTAACTTCACCCTACCGCTTTCGACCAAATTCCGCCGTGTTTTAGCTACTGAATTAGCCAAATCTTCAGTCTATGCAGCTGAGTGGAATATTGAGCAGAACCAGATTGAAAATATTCAGGTTGCGCGTCTGTCTGCCGAAGAATTCACTCAAGCTTATAATGGCGAGCGTGTTTTCCGTCGTTTGCAGGAAGCACAAATTGATATTTCGACTTATGATTTTGATACGGTATTTGTTGATCCACCCCGTGCTGGTATTGATGATGAAACATTAAAACTGTTACAGCGTTTCGAACGTATTATTTACATTTCATGTAATCCAGATACTTTATATGACAATCTGAAACAGTTGTCTCAAACACACAAAATCAGCAAGTTCGCCATGTTTGACCAGTTCCCGTATACGCACCATGTTGAGACGGGTGTCTTGTTGGAAAAAGTATAAAGAATTTGTTTCAATTTATTATATTGTTACAAAAATGGAGCTTTTTGAAGCTCCATTTTTTATATTAAGAATCATATATTTAATAATAAATCTTGACTTGTACAGCAAGAAATATCGTTAGACCTTTAGGCTTCCATCGGAAATTTTCAGGACTAACTGCTGCTTTTATCACATAGGTCCTATTGCTTTATTTATTTAATTGGCTATATTTCACTCTATGTTAGGTTGTTGTATGAAGGCTCTATGAGTTTTTGGCAAAAGTTGTTTTCTAATGAACAACACAATGAACACAAGAATCAAATTGCTTGTGTTGAAAATGATTGCTCTTGTAAGACGAATGAACAGCTTCTCGAAGCACTTTCTAAGGCCACTGATGAAGAAATCATCATCGGAATTAAAAAGGTTCTCGTATCTCGAGGCTATAGCCGCAAAGAGCTGAATGAACTTCAGCACTTGCCATTGCAGTAATCGACCAAGGTTACAGCCGTATAAAAGAAGCACTTGCGTAGCCAAGTGCTTCTTTTATGCTCGAAGGTTTAATTGAAAGGTTTGGTCTTCTCTATTTCACGCATATTTTAGTCACTCTAACTTTAAAACCTCAGGGATCAGGCAGGAAAACGCTGAACAACTCATTTGATCCCCGCTTGTGATTTTGAAGAAATTTTAGTACTTGCTTAGGCTAAGCAAACTCTTTCATCAGAAGAATATGTTCTAAATTCTGCTTTCTTTTAATCCCTTTAAACTTGGCTTAATAACTCTTCAATTCTGATCTGAAACTCAGGCAAGGCATCGATTAATTTAGCAAAACACAGTACACTTCCTATTAAACGACAATGCTTTTTAAATGGCTTAATTCTGATATGCAACAGACTAAACGGTTTCCCATAGGCGCACATCTTATGGTTAAACATTTCGGTTATACCCATCATGGGATTTACGCCGGACGTGGTCGTGTCATTCATTATTCCGGCTTTGCACATTTATTCAAGAAACGCCCCATTGAAATAACTTCTATTGAAAAATTCAGTCATGGCAAACCGATTCATATGCAACATTATGACTCGGCAAAATATAAAGGTCGTAAAGTCGTACGTCGCATGCGGTCCAGAATGCATGAAAATAACTATCATCTGATTATTAATAATTGCGAGCATTTGTGTACCTGGGCGATTACAGGTGTGGAAAGTAGTCCTCAAGTGATTTATATGATGAATCGCCTGACCACGATTGGTTATATCAGCTCGATGATGAGTTTTATGAACAGCATGTTCCTGACCCTGACCACGACCAGTTTCGCATTGGCGCTGTACATGAAGAAGAAACTCAGAGATAAAGCCAATCTGCGTTTGCAACAATACCGTGAATTGCAAGATCAGGCTAAAACTAAAGTGTCAGACCTAACTAATCTTAAACATCGTTAATTTAAAGCTCAGCCTGCTGATGATTTTTATTAGAAATAAATTTTAAGTTCGTGTTTACATTTTGATGATATCGATAAGGAATCAGGTTAAATAGCCCTTCGTGGCTTGAATCGCTTCAGGCAGCGCTTTACCCAAAGAGCTTAAGGTTTCCCGCTCTACCAGTCGTACAATTGAATCTAGCGGCAGATCGTTATCTTGCAGACCAAAATGCTCTTCCAGCTCCGCACTGAGCTCGTCCAGCCCGAGTAGCATATAAGCAATCAATCCGACCAGAATCGGTGTCCACAGTCCCAAATTCGCCTGCAAACTGAAAGGCAGGATAAAGCAAAAAGAATAAACCGCACGATGTAATAGAACCGAATAAGAAAATGGTAATGGCGTAGATAAAATTCGGTCACAACCAGCCTGAATATCTCCCAAAGCCACAGTATGCTGATTCAGGTTGTTATAAATAATATCGCTGATCTTGCCCTGCTGATACTGTTGCACCATCTCTTTTTGCATCTGTTCCAGCACCCATTGTGAGGGATTGATTTGCATGGGCAATTGCTCAAATGACTTGGGTTCAAAACCGGCAGTGGCTTGATAAGCCTGAATACTGGGCGTTTGCTGTCTCAGTCGATCACGTAACAGATGGGTAAACAGCATCATGCGATATAGTAAAACTTCACGGATTTGATCATCTAGCACATGGCTATCGCGGCATAAATGACGCGTGGTTGCAATCAGCGCGCCCCAAAGCTTTCGCCCTTCCCACCAGCGATCATAGCAGGCCGTATTTCTAAAACTCAGAAAGATCGAGAGAATCACACCAAAGATGGTAAAGCCAATTGCCGGGACGGCAGGAAGGCTCACGAAATGCGCCTGACTCAAATACACCAGCAAGGCAGAAATAAAGACCACCAAAACCAATGCGGGCAGCACCTTGGGCAGAATTGTTCCCTGCCAGGCAAAGAGTAAACCCAAACTATTATTCTTATCACGCACAATCATGCAATTTTCCCTACTGTATTAAAAAAGCCCAACCAGAGTTGGGCTTTTTACATTCTGACTTAAACCAGCTTATTTGCCAGGTTTAAAGCTGTCCTTAAGATCAAGGATACGGTTGAATACCGGTTTTTCGCTGGAATGATCATATTGATCAGCCACAAAATAGCCTTCACGCTCAAACTGAAAACGATCTTCCGGCTGAGCTTGCGCCAAAGCAGGCTCAATCACGGCCTGAACCACCTTCAATGATTCAGGGTTGAGGTTTTCTAGGAAGTCATCGCCCACTTCAGGATCAGACTCAGTAAACAGACGGTCGTAAATACGCACTTCGGCAGGAATGCCCTTAGTCGCAGATACCCAGTGAATCACGCCTTTCACCTTACGACCTTCAGGATTTTTACCTAAAGTTTCAGGATCAATCGAACATTTCAGCTCAACCACTTCACCATTGTCATCTTTAATGACTTCGTCGCATTTGATGACATAGGCATGACGTAAACGGACTTCACCGCCTGGAATCAAACGTTTAAAGCCTTTTGGTGGCTCTTCTTCAAAGTCTTTACGGTCAATATATAGCTCAGTCGTCAATGGAATAACGCGCTCGCCCATATCGACATTCGGATGACGTGAATGGGTCAGGTCCATATCAGCTGGCAAGTTGGTTAAAGTCACTTTCAGTGGGTTTAATACCGCCATACCGCGCGCTGCGGTATTTTCCAGAGATTGGCGAATGCAGTATTCCAGCATGGCTACATCGACAATACTGCCGTCAACCTTCGATACACCGACACGCTGACAGAAGTCACGCAAGCCCTCAGGCGTAAAACCACGGCGACGCATACCGACCACGGTTGGCATCCGTGGATCATCCCAGCCATTGACATAACCACCTTCAACCAGTTTACGTAATTTACGTTTTGAGGTGATGGTATAGTCCACATTTAAACGGCTCGATTCGTACTGACGTGGCACTGATGGTGATTTAACTTTCGCTACAACCCAATCATAGAACGGACGATGATCCTGAAATTCCAAGGTACAGAGTGAATGCGTAATGCCTTCAATCGCATCAGACAATGGATGCGCATAGTCATACATTGGATAAATTTTCCATTTATCGCCAGTCTGATGATGTTCAGAATGCAGGATACGATACAGAATCGGATCACGCATATGTACGTTCGGTGAAGTCATATCGATCTTGGCACGTAATACAGCCTGACCTTCTGCATATTCACCGCTGCGCATTTTTTCAAAACGCTCCAGGTTTTCTGCAACCGTTGCATCGCGTTGTGGCGAGTTCTTGCCTGGCTCAACGAAATTGCCACGGTTTAAACGAATCTCTTCAGGACTTTGCAAATCCACATAGGCATCGCCCTGCTCAATCAGCTGAACTGCCCAGGTATAAAGTTGATCGAAATAGCTTGATGCATAACGCGGCTCACCTTCCCACTGGAAGCCTAGCCATTTTACGTCATTGGCAATACCATCCACATATTCCTGCTCTTCGGCATCCGGATTGGTATCATCAAAACGCAGGTTACACACACCTTTAAATTCTTCAGCAATTCCGAAGTTCAAGCAAATTGCTTTCACATGGCCAATATGTAAATAGCCATTCGGCTCAGGCGGAAAACGCGTCACCACCTGTTGAGTACGACCAGCGGCTAAATCATCAGTAATGACCTGACGTACAAAGTCCAAGCCTGGTTGTTGTTCTTGCTGCTGCACTGAATCGACTGCATTGTTCTTTTGGGTCGGGTTCTCGGGCAGAGATGTCACAACATCATTTGGCTTCATGATCAATCATTCACTTCTAAAGTTAAAAAGGGATTAACGAATATTTAATCGCACAAGTTGTACGTATATTCATTATCAAAGTTCCTTAGTTTAACTATAGGTGATTAATCTCTCAACCGCTAACTACGGTATTTGATTTCAATTCACTCATTTTAAAAAGTGAAAATACAGCAAGCTGCCCAAAACTAAAATATCAACACTTTACGAAACTGGAAAATGATTCAATTCGTGCCTGTCCGAAATATAACGCTCTGTCTGGCAGCATTTGAAATGCCTTGATAAATCAACGTATAAATAAGGTATTATTTTTATGCTTTTAACAAAGAAAATAATGTTTTTACTTGCCTTGTCGAATGTAGTTTGCTTATGCTTCACTCATTCAGAAAAAACCATGGCACTCGTCCATGATCAGGAGATTACACAATGAGTTTTCCTCAAGTCGAATTAAACACCAATAAAGGTCGTATTGTTCTAGAACTCAATGCTGAAAAAGCACCTAAAACCGTAGCTAACTTTTTAGAATACGTACGTGACGGTTTTTATGAGGGCGTAATTTTCCACCGTGTTATTGATGGTTTCATGATCCAAGGCGGCGGCATGGATGAAAACTTCAAAGAAAAAGCAACACGTGATGCAATCGAAAACGAAGCAGACAACGGCTTGACCAATGACGAAGGTACGATTGCAATGGCGCGTACTCAAGCACCGCACTCTGCTTCTGCTCAGTTCTTCATTAACGTGAAAAACAACTCGTTCCTTAACCACTCTGGCAAAACTGCTCAAGGTTGGGGCTATGCCGTATTTGGTAAAGTGGTTGAAGGTATGGACGTTGTTAACGAAATCAAAAATGTACGTACTGGCAACCGTGGCTACCACGCTGACGTTCCTCTAGAAAACGTAGTAATCGAATCTGCAAAAATCATTTCTGAATAAGTTTAAATCCTCCCTGAGTAGCACTGCTACGCAAGTCCTTTAATAAAGGAGGGAATCACCTTTTATCAAAATAAGGTTTTCCTCCCTTTTTCAAAGGGAGGTCAGGAGGGATTAAATTAAAGAAGGAAAAGATTCGTGACCTATCTGTTTATCTCAGATTTACATTTGTCACCTGATCACCCTCGACTTGTTCGGGGGTTTTTAGATTTATTAACTGCATATCAAGATCAAAATACCCAATTATATATTTTGGGTGACTGGTTCAATGCTTGGATCGGTGATGATTATACCTCTCCGTGGTTGGATGAGATTGTCACTGCGTTAAAACAATTTACTCAGGCTGGGAATCAAGTCTATTTTCAGGCCGGTAACCGGGATTTTGTCTTGGGAAACAAATTTTTAGCTCGATTTGGCGGACAGCTTCTTCCCGAAATCGATCAGCTTATTATTGCTGGAACACGTTTCCGCCTGGAACATGGCGATGCCCTATGTACCGATGACGTCTCCTATCAGCGTTTTAAAAAGATTATTCGTCATCCTTGGCTGCTAGGTTTCTTAAGAAAAACGCCACTTTCATTTCGAACCAAACTAGCCAACCGCTTTCGTCAGCAAAGCCATCAGGCGCAGCAGTTTAAAAGCTATGAGGTGATGGATGTCAATCCGCAGGCCGTTAAACTGGCATTAACAGATGTAGATGTTCTGATTCATGGCCATACACATCGTGCAGCCATTCACCAGCTAGGACAGAAAAAAAGAATAGTTCTCGGCGACTGGAAAGAAGATCGTTCAGAGATTCTAGAAATTCAGGAAAATCAAAGTATTGATACCCTAAAACTAAAAAAGTGGCGATATTAATCAGCCACTTTTTTAAGACATCTATTTGTTTAGCACAGGCGATAAAGCTGGTTTACACCGGTATAGAAACTTTTACCATCAAGATTAAACAGGATTTCTTCACCAGTTTGCAGCTGGATCATTTTTCCAACTTCGACCCAGATAAAACCATCCTGAGTGTTTTGTTTACGCTTTAATGGAACCAGTTTAACATTAATTTCGCCACCATTTACGGCAGTGGCGGTATGCCATTCATTTAATATATTCAAAATAATTACTCATAAAATGAGCTTTTTGTGACTGTACAAAGAGATTAATAAAACCAAATTTGTATAATAATTCTGTAGTTACTAGATGTTATCCAAGCTCAAAGGCTTGAACCAAAAGTGAATCACAATTAGCTATAAATAATAAAAGCGAGAACTATACTCGCTCGAAGTGTTATCACTATACACCTTATTTTTGTTGAAAGCAAACATACATTGTCATTACAAATAATGCCTAGCCTGATTTTTAAATCAATGATTGTGCAGAAATTTTATAAAAGTTAATTGTTTTTAATAGGTATCAACTTTATAAAATATTTCACAGATGCCACAAGGCCATTAAGACAGGTACCAGGCATCAAAAGTCCAGTTCTGCTCTCCTGAGCATTCAGAAAAGAACCACATTGCGCCTTATTGTAGGCCTACAAAACATACGACCATCTTGTTAGATTTGAATGAATAGATCATTGCAGACAAGTTCTGATTAAAAATCATCTAGAAACCCCTCTAATCCATTCACTCAGACCTAGTGAATGATTAATATCCTGTATTTATTTTAATTACATTTACATCGGTTTTATATTTTCCCAACAAATCCCGCAATGAATTCATCAAAACACTGGTATCTACGCCCACTGCGACAAACTCAGTACCCAGCTCCAGATATTTTTGCGTCACTTCATGCTGGGTTGACAGAATTCCTGCAGCTTTGCCTGCAGAACGAATCCGCTGAATTGCATCAATTACAGCTTTTTGTACTTCAGGATGATTCGGATCGCCTTGATAACCCATAGTGGCAGACAGATCGACGGCACCAATAAATACCCCATCAATCCCGTCGATCTGAAGAATAGCATCCAGATTTTCCAGTCCTGTGACCGATTCAATCTGGATTAATAGACAGATTTCTTCATGTGCAGTCTGATAATAATTCGGAATGCTGTTCCAACGGGTGGCACGTGCTAGCGCAGCGCCAACACCACGAATCCCTTCCGGTGGGGTGGATAACGGACTGCCTTGACCATGAGTTCCGCCTGTTCCACAGTTTCGACCATCGGAATCAATAAAGTCTGCGCACCGATATCGAGCAGTTGATTGATTAGTTGTACGCTGCCAATGGGCGGTCGCACTACTGCTTGCGAGGGATAAGCAGCAATACTTTGCAGTTGTGACAAGGTGGTTCTCAAATCGCTGGGCGCATGTTCACCATCAATCAGCAGCCAGTCATAGCCTGCATTTGCCGCAATCTCGGTTCCATAGGCATCCGCCAGTCCAATCCATAAGCCGATTTGCTGCTGGGTTTTAAGTTTGTGTTTAAAATAATTGGTTACTTGCATCCGCTAACCTATTTGCATGTTGCCGGCGATGCCTCTTATTAAACGCTTCTTACTTAAAAGTGCCAATAGACAAAAACTGGGTTTTAATCTGATTTAACTCTAAGTTTTGCTTGAATCTAGCTCAAGATCATTTCAGAACAGGCTTTGCCTGATGCTTTTTTATTGTAATAATCGGGGGATGTGAAAAATGTATATATTTAAAACTTCTACTCGCTGTTTATTTAAAAAGATTGGAGTCCATTGATGGATTTACTCAAGATCACACAGACCCGCTATACCACTAAAGCCTATGATCCCAGCAAGAAAATCCCGGCAGAACAGTTTGAACGCTTATTAGAAATTTTGCGTCTGGCACCCTCTTCAATCAATATTCAGCCTTGGCATTTTTTTATTGCCGATCATGATGCAGCCAAACAGCGTATTGCCAAAGCTTTGGTCGGTACTTATGCCTACAATGCTCCCAAAGTTCTGGACTCTTCCTATACCATTTTATTCTGCACCAAAGCCGATATTAATGAGTTACATCTGGAAAAATTATTGAACCGCGATGATATTAGTGGCCGTTTTAAAGATGAATCAGCCAAAGAAGGTCAGAAAAACACCCGTGCAGGTTATATTCATTATTATCGGAATGAAAAAGGTGATATTCAGCGCTGGGCTGAAAACCAGACCTTTATTGCACTCGGTCAAATGCTCTTGGCTGCCGGAATTGAAGGTGTCGATGCCACACCAATTGGCGGCTTTGATGAAGATATTATCAGTGAAGAATTACAACTCGCAGAACAGGGCCTGATCCCCTCTGTATTGCTGACTTTAGGCTATCGCAGTGAAAATGATTTCAATGCCAAACTCCCTAAATCACGCCTACCCGCTGAAGATATTTTCACCAAACTGTAAGGATTTTATGCTATAAAAGGGGTCAAGCACCCCTTTCTATATCAATTCGGGCCTATTTTTTGCTTTGTTTAATTATCACCCACCAAAATAATAATAGAGGCTATCTATGTCGCTCCTTACATCCAAATCCCTGAAATTTGAATGCCATCATTGCGATAAAATTTATCTCCAGCACTATAAAGATCAACAGCATCGTTATCCGCACTGTCCAGACTGCCAACAGGCCGGTTTATTGCTTGGACTGGCCGAAGCAGGTGACCTGCTCCGACATCCGATTGAATTTGCATCTTCTTATGTCAAGCAGACATTGCATAAGCTAGGCAAATCACACTAGTCAAGCCTAGCAGCAATCCTAGAGTACTTGCAGGTTTGAGCCGCTCTTTAAAGAATACCAGACCTGCAATGACACCAAACACCACCACCAGAATATTCATGCCGGCAAAGACGATCGCAGGTGAATCCTTGAGTAGCATATGGGCTTTGACATAGAAAGCAATATTGGCAAAATTCAGGACACCCAATAACAGACCAGCGCCGATATTCTGCATCGAGCCTAAGCTTTTATATTTGAGTAACAGATAGCCCATCGAAATGATCAGGGCGCAAACAAACATCAGATTCAGCGCCACGGCGAATTGCAAACCCAAACTGGTCGTATATTTCAACAATACATCAATCAGCGCATAACCGACCCAGACTAAGCCCAGATATAACATTCCCTGACTGCCCTGTCCTGTACTTTGTCGATGTGAGAACAGGATGCACAGCACTGCGCCAATACCTAAAGCGATCCCGAGTATTTTCAGCTGATTAAACTGTTCCTGAAAAATAAAATAGGCCGCAGCCAGTGACAAGACTACAGAAAGTCGCTGGGCAATTTCGGTTTTTAAAATTCCAGCCGTTTGTAAGGCTTTGGCCAGAAACAGGAATACGCTGGGAAGCAAAATACCTAGAGCCAGAATAAGCAACCAAGGCGTCTGAGACATTGAAATATGCTGAATATCAGGCTGGAACCAGAAAAAACACAAGAGACTGGCTGTCATATAGTTCCAGCTAATCATGTGTATCGGACTCAAGCCCTTATTTTTGGCGACTTTTAATAATATTGAGACCGCAACGCTGCATAGCGCTGCTGCGAAAATCAGTTCCATATGCTGCTCTTATTCTTGATATTTATAAGTCTACAAAAAAGCCCACATTTGCAGTGGGCTTTTTTTATAAATGATTCACTGGGAATTATTTATAGTGTGACACCATTTTCTCTAAAGAAATTGGGCGAATCTTGTCTGCATTACCTGCAGTACCAAAAGCTTCGTAACGATCGATACAGATTTGCTTCATTGCGTCTACAGTTGCGCTGAAGAATTTACGTGGATCGAATTCGCTTGGTTTTTCTGCCATCATACGACGCATTGCACCGGTAGATGCTAAACGCAAGTCAGTATCAATGTTGATTTTGCGCACACCGTGTTTGATCGCTTCAACCAGCTGCTCAACCGGAACACCGTAAGTTTCCTTGATGTCGCCGCCATACTGGTTAATCACTGCCAACCATTCTTGTGGCACAGAGCTTGAACCGTGCATGACAAGATGCGTGTTTGGAAGTGCTGCGTGAATTTCTTTAATGCGGTCAATCGCAAGAATATCACCTGTAGGTGGACGCGTGAACTTGTACGCACCGTGTGAAGTACCTACTGCAATCGCAAGCGCATCAACATTGGTATCAGCAACGAAGCTACGCGCTTCTTCAACTGAAGTCAGGAGTTGAGAATGATCCAGTACGCCTTCTGCGCCTACGCCATCTTCTTCACCCGCCATACCTGTTTCAAGGCTACCCAAACAACCGATTTCACCTTCAACAGATACGCCACACGCATGTGCCATTTGAACTGTACGGCGAGTCACATCAACGTTATATTCATATGAAGTTGGTGTTTTACCGTCTTCACCCAGTGAACCGTCCATCATCACTGATGAAAAGCCTAACTGGATTGAACGTTGACAAATGTCAGGGCTCGTACCGTGGTCTTGATGCATTACCACTGGAATATGTGGCCATTCTTCAATTGCAGCCAAAATCAGGTGACGCAAGAACGGAGCGCCTGCATATTTACGCGCACCCGCAGATGCTTGTACGATAACAGGTGAATTGGTTGCATCTGCTGCAAGCATAATTGCACGCATTTGTTCTAAGTTGTTTACGTTAAATGCTGGTACGCCGTAAGCATGTTCGCCGGCGTGATCCAAGAGCTGGCGCAATGAAATAAGAGCCATAATATCCTCCCAGTGAATGCCACATATTCTACATGTTCAAAGGTTTCAATTCAGCAACAAATAACACTATTTAAAAAAAATCCCTGCATTTGCAGGGATTTTGTGTCACATCAGCCAGATTAAGGTGCTACAGGCTCTGAAGTCGCAGCAACTGACTCATCTGCAGTCGCTTCATCGGCTGGCGCATTGGCAACTTCAGCTGGGATATCGGTATTTTTTTCATCTAGAATTGGCTGGTCAATGGCATCAATCGCGGCTTGCTGTTCTGGGGTCACTGCCTGATCTGCCACTGCTGCCGAGCTTTCTGCTTCAGCTTCTGGTGCACTTTCCTGTTTTGCACATGCAGTCAGTGCCAGAGATGCTGCTAATAATACTGCGATAGTTAACTGTTTTTTCATCACGTATTCTCGTCATTTGGTGATTTAATGACAGCATCTTATGACAGATTTATTGCATTTTAATGACGAAGCCATGAATGGTAAGTTTTCTCTGTCAACAAAATGACATAAAAAAAAGCTGGCACTTGACCAGCTTTTTAGCTTAGGAAATACAATTAAGCACGTTCTAACAGTACCGCAACAGCAGGAAGCGTTTTACCTTCAACGAATTCAAGGAATGCACCGCCACCCGTCGAGATATAACCAATTTTATCAGCCACTTCATATTTATCAATCGCAGCAAGTGTGTCACCACCACCCGCAATCGAAAAACCTTCAGATTCAGCAATCGCTAAAGATAAAGTTTTAGTACCCTCACCGAATTGATCCACTTCAAATACGCCGACCGGACCATTCCAAAGAATGGTTTTAGAGGTTTTCAGGATTTCTGAAAATGCTTTCGCAGTTTCCGGGCCAACGTCTAGAATCATGTCGTTATCAGCAACATCTGCAACGTTTTTCACCGTTGCTTTCGCAGCAGCCAATGAACCCAGGAAATCTTCAAAGTTGATTTCAGAGGCATCTGCAACGACAACATCAGTTGGAAGCGGAACTGATACTTTTGCAGCAATCGCTTTTGCTGTATCGATCAGATCTTTTTCACACAGTGATTTGCCCACGTTATAGCCTGCCGCAGCAAGGAAAGTGTTGGCAATACCACCACCGACGATCAATTGATCACAGATATCAGAAAGTGAGGTCAAAACATCCAGCTTGGTAGAGACTTTAGAACCCGCAACAATCGCCACCATTGGTTTTTCAGGCGTTTGCAGTGCACGACCAAGCGCATCAAGTTCAGCCGCCAGTAAAGGACCCGCAGCAGCAACTTTCGCTAAACGTGCTACACCTTCAGTAGATGCTTCTGCACGGTGCGCTGTACCAAAAGCATCCATCACGAATACATCACACAGCGCTGCATATTTTGCTGCAAGCTCAGGATTGTTTTTCTTTTCACCCACGTTAAAACGGCAGTTTTCAAGTAGAACCACCTGGCCTGGCTGAACTTCAACGCCATCTAAATAGTCAGTGAACAGTTTCACGTCCTGACCCAAAGCTTCAGTCAAGTAAGCCGCTACAGGAGCAAGTGACTGTTCAGCTTTAGGCTCACCTTCAACTGGACGACCTAGATGAGAATACACCATTACTGCAGCGCCTTTTTCTAGTGCTGCTTTAATCGTTGGCAATGCTGCACGAAGACGCGCATCGCTGGTGATCACACCATTTTTAACAGGAACGTTTAAATCTTCACGGATCAGAACACGTTTACCTGCTAAATCGAGGTCAGTCATACGCTGAAAGTTCATGTAGAGCTCACTTTATAGATATTAAAACCAGGCGATTTTAAATGATTATGCAGAAAAAGGTTAGCATCTTTTGCAGAAAACATTATGAATGCCAAAGTTTTGTTATGATAGAAAAAAGCCTCTTTTAGATTCAGTCCCTATGTCGATACATCCTGATCCAAATCTTAACCGTTTAAACGTGTTAGGTGAGCCTTTGTCAAGCTGTTGCTTCGATCCGATTACCGGTTATTTCCGCAATGGCTTTTGCCATACTGCGACCACTGATCTGGGCCAGCATACAGTTTGCGCGCAAATGACTTCAGAATTTCTGAATTTTTCTCAAAAAGTCGGTAATGACCTGATTACGCCTTTGCCCGAGCTGGACTTCCCGGGCCTGCAACCGGGCGATTTCTGGTGTATCTGCGTAACGCGCTGGGTCGAAGCCTATGAAGCAGGTCAGGCACCACCGATCAAGCTGCAAGCCTGTCACAAAGCTGTTCTGGCTTATGTACCGTTAAATATTCTTGAGGAATATGCTGTCTAATGAGTTCTGTACAGATTATTTTGGCATCATCCAGTCAAACCCGCAAAGCGCTGATGGATCGCCTGCATATTGATTACATTTCCATGGTACCGGATATTGATGAATCTCCTCGCGGGGAAAATCACGCAGATGATCTGGCACAACGTCTCGCCTTTGAAAAAGCCAGATATATTGCCGAACAGAATCCAGAAGCGATTGTGATTGGTTCGGATCAGGTAGCATGGCGTGAAGGCGCACCGGATATTTTTATGGGCAAACCGTTAACGACTGAAAAAGCCGTTCGCCAGCTCCAAGCCAACTCGGACAAGATTGTCTATTTCAGTACGGCGCTCAGTGTGCAGCAGCTATCGACCGGTTTTGAACAAAGTCTGGTCGAACACTATAAAGTCAAGTTTCGTAAACTTTCTCAGGCAGAAATCGAGCGCTATGTCGAAATTGAACAGCCGTTACATTGTGCAGGCAGTTTCAAATGTGAAAGCCTCGGTATTAGTTTGTTTGAAGAAATGATCGGACAAGATCAAACCACGCTAATGGGCATGCCGATGATCAAACTCTGTCATATTCTTCGTGAATTAAAAATTTTAGTTCCTTAATCTCTCCCTTTAAATTCAGGCTTTACTCTATGTCTCAACCTTTAGACGTATTAGGCGGTATGACCGCTGAACAATTCCTTAGCGAATACTGGCAAAAGAAACCTTTACTGGTGCGTAATGCGATGCCTGAAATCGTCAGTTTGCTTGAACCCAATGATGTGATGGAACTTGCGCTTGAAGAACATGTCACTGCCCGTCTCATCAAGCAAAAAGATCGTGATCCGAATCAATGGAGCGTGAAATCTTCTCCTTTGCTGAAGGCCGATTTCCAGAAAATGCCCAAGCTCTGGACGCTTTTGGTTCAGGCTGTAGATCACTATTCATTTGACCTTTCGGCACTTTGGAAAAAATTCCCGTTTATTCCACAATGGCGTCGCGATGACATTATGGTGTCTTATGCACCGCAAGGCGGTTCAGTCGGAAAACATTTCGATTTCTATGATGTGTTTCTGGTACAAGGTTACGGCCATCGTCGCTGGCAACTTGGGCAAATGTGTGATGCGGAAACGGCTTTCGTTCCGGGTCAACCGCTTAAATTATTGCCTGAAATAGAAGTTAATTTTGATGAAGTGCTGACACCCGGCGACTTGCTCTATGTCCCGCCCGGTCTGGCTCACTACGGCGTAGCTGAAGATGACTGCCTGACTTACTCTTTCGGTTTCCGTATGCCAAATATCAGTGACATGATGGATCGTGTCGGGGATAAATTCTCTGAAAATGAAACGCTGCGCAACCCGCTGCTGGATATCATCCGTGATCAAGTTGGTGCTATCGGCGAAGTGAGCAGCAATGAGCTGGAATATCTGAAAGAACACATCATGCAGCAACTGCATAACTCGAACGTTCTCGAAGATGCCATCATGAGCTTGATGTCCGAACCTAAATATCCTGAAAACCTGCCTGAAGCAGAAGAAATCGGTACAGGTGATCTGGAAGAGGCACTCGATCAGGGTTATAGCCTGATGCTCGAACCTGCTTCACGCCTGCTTTATACTGAAACGGACGGCGATGTTTTGTTCTGGGCTAATGGTGAAGGTGTGTGCATCTCTGAGGCATTTACCGCAAAACTCAAACAGCTTGCAGATGGTGAAGCGCTGTTATTCGGTGAAGACTTCGCTGATGAAGAAATTCTGGAAGATGTTGCGGCATTATTAAACGAAGCCGTGTTAATGCTGGTTCCACCTGCTGACGACGAGTAAGCTTTTCACGGCTCTATTTAAGCGATAATTTTAAGAGGATCACATGATCCTCTTTTTATTTTCAGATACTAAAATTCTAACTACTTAAGGCTGATAAAGTTCCAGTACCACCCGAATCAGCGTATTTCCTTGTTCAGATTCAATCTGGAACAATCCTCCCATACGCTCAACCCGCATTTTCATGCTGCGCATTCCAATACTCAGGCCATTTTTTTGCACCATTTCAGCATCGAAACCGATGCCATTGTCCTGAATACTTAAGCTAAGCTGATGTGGCTGAGAATATTCCAGACTGACTTTCACCTGACTGGCCTGACTGTGTTTAATGATATTGGTCAGACTTTCTTCGACTACCCGGATCAAGGTCAAACACTGTAATGCAGTCGGTTCACGCTGCCAGACTTTTGGAAATGACCATTCAACTTCAATCTCCATTTCTTCCATCAGCTGGGTAAAGCGATAGCGCACCGGTGCAATCCAGAGTACCGGCGTTTGTGGGACTTTATTTTCAATAGATGAACCACTATCAATGATTTGTCTGAGATCATCTCTGAGCAATTTCAGCATGGATAGAAACTGCTGTTTAGAAACTGTTTCACTACTTTGATCTACCAGAATCATGTAGCGGACAATAGATCCTCCCAGCCCGTCATGCAGCTCATGTGACAGATTAATTCGCTCTTGCAGACGAACATTCGTCAGCTCCAGTTGATGTTTATCACTCAGGCTTTTATTCAGGTAGGCACTGACCTGCTGGACTTTACGTTCTAACTGGGTATTAAATTTTTCGATTTTCCTGACATTACGATTCAAGCGTGTACCCATAATCAGCACGACAAACAAGGTAATAATCGGTGAGGTATAGGGGGATAAAGGTGAAAATTCATTGACCTTGGTTTGATTTAACATGATCAGGTCGATGACTACACACAGCAGAATCCCCCAAAGACACAACGTCAGGAAGATATATTCTCCATTTCGGGTTTTGATGGCCTGATAGCTGATATACACAGTAGAAGTGACAAAGAGCAATACATAGAAGATAAACACTCCGCTCAGCATCGGCCCCAAATAATTCAAGGGACTGATCATAATCAGTAGACTAGACAGAATACTGACCAGAACAAATCCTCGCTCTAGCTGCTTAAATGTCTGTTTTACAAAGCGGATCAGATACAGACAGAAGCAATGGATATAGGCAATAAAAAAAAGCATGTTGGCTTTACTTGCCGAAATCGTGGAGCGAAATGGGAAGTTTTCTGTCGTGAGTACATTGGAAATAAATAGAATCCACAACAGTGAACTGAGTGCCAACCAGCCAAAAGTGGTTTCTGAACGCCGGAATAACCAGATAATGAAACAGATCAGCCCAATCGTGGCAGAGAAAATCATATTGATCTGGAATACAGTACGGCGATCCCATATTTTGCCTAGATACTGCTGGCTATTCACCAGCACATTATTAAATTGAATGTTGCCCAGGCCCGCGCTTTGGAAACTGTAGCCATTTACATAAATCAGGATTTCATTACTGTCTTTACGCAAACCGCTAATCGGGAAAACCCAGTAACGCGGCATATTCCAGCTTTTCGACAAGGGCTCTTGCAAGTTCCGGTCAGACCAAAGCAAGTCACCATTCAGGAATACGGCACCTGCCGAATTAATATAATCAATAGAAAAGGCAACCGGTTCTGCAAGGCGGATATTGTTCTGGCATGACCAACGCCAGACGATCTTGTACCAGGCACCCCCATGATAATTCTTCCAGTTATTCTGCCAATTATCCGGCAAACGCACGCTTTGCCAGCCTGATGTAGGCATTTCGGTATGGCTCTGAGCCTGAACCTTCTGAATATAGTCAATCTTCACCTGACAAAGATCATTAATCTGAAAATGGCTTTGCGCCTGACTCATCCTACAGAACAAGCAAAGCCAGCTGAATAGGACAAAAATGCAGATCCATTTCATTCGCTGCCGTTTGCTGCTTCTGGAACAGGCAGATGACATTACAGAATTCCCAGATGCCGTGCGGTACTGACTGCCTTAGTACGTTTACTAACCGAGAGTTTCCGGTAAATATGCTTGATATGACTTTCGACGGTATAGCGTGACACACAGAGCTGCTCGGCAATCTCACGATTACTCAGACCTTGCGCAACCAAGGACAGGATTTCCTGCTCACGCTGTGTGAGCGTTTCTTGATCCGCAGCTGACCTGTTCTGCTCTACTGTTGCTGAAATGGCAGGAATTGAGATCTGTTTTAAAATTTCACGGGCAATAAAGGGATCAATTGGGGCACCGCCACGCAAAATACTGCGAATAGCCAAGGCGACTTCAACATCATCCCATTCTTTCAGCACATAACCGGTCGCACCGGCCTGAATTGCGCTAAACAGGCTATCTTGGGTACTCCAGGCAGACACCACCAGAATCAACGCTTGTGCGTCCTGTTCGCGGATTTTTTCAATAATTGAAATCCCACTTCCATCTGGCAACCCTAAATCTACTAAGGCCAGTGCAATCGGCTGTTGCTGAACTATGGAATATGCTTCTTTAACCGTATTGGCAAATAGCAAAACGTCTTCGTTATAACCCAGATTGGTTAATATAATTTTTAAACGGCGCTGAATGATATACTCATCTTCAACGATTAATACAGGTACTGGCAAGACTGCCTCTGGTGCTGTCATAAGCACGCCCCCTTATATTTATTGTTATATCCCCTTGGAGATTAAAATATAAACAAAAAAGCTCTAAAAATCATGATTTTTTTCATTTATTTATAAGGTTTGATTTTATGCTCATTAGAGACACATAATATCTCTCGCACTAAACACAAATAAAAAATGCCATCCGTTGATAAGATGGCAGTTCTAGATAGAAAATCTTTGAAGTTACACAAGCTTCCTACTTTAAGCAGTACCGTATTGCTGTTTTAAATATTTCACAATCTCAGCCGATTCAAACATGCTCACCCCTGTATTTGGATCGACCAGATAAGGCAGCTGAATCGTATTTCCCATCATTTTAAACAGCTGTTCACGTTTACCACCCGCAAGCGGTTCATATTTCCCCGGCTTTAAACGCAACTTGGCTGGTCCATAATCCTGCCAACGTTCCTTTGCCACATTATGAAAAACAAAGGGAATTTCAAGCTCTGACAGAACACCACGTACCACCCGGACAAAAGGACTGGCTTCAAACCCCCACAACTCTAATAGCTGGTCCGGTGCAGGACGATCAAGCACCTGTTTATTAATCCAAACTCCGCGCGCACCATTGATAATAGTTCCGGCAAAAGCAGCGACTGGAATTTTCGGATAAGTTGCATATTTCTTTGGCGTTTTGCCACTTTAACCATAATGCTTGAAGAGATGATGGATAATATCCTGCGACTCATACATCTGATCGCCTGTATTTTCATCCACCAAAAATGGAAAGCGGGTCTTGCCGCCCAACTGTTTTACGATCGGACGATATTTTGTACCACCCTTAGGGCACGGATAAACTTCATAATCCAGATTGAGTAAGGTCAGCACTTCTCGCACCCGACGACAAAAAGGTGAACCTTCAAATTCATAGAGCTTGATTAATTTTTCAGGCTGATTCGGAAATGGCGTTCCAACCATGCCACGTCCCCCTTGGGCGACTGAAGAGGCTAACGCTTGTGCGACTTTGATTTGATGACTCAACATAGTATTTTCCTATTTTTGTTTTATATGAATGAAAGACAGAATCTAAGCATCCTGTCTTTCAGGGTACAGATGAGTTTTGTTGTTATTCTTTCATGCAGAAATGCAGATTCCGACCGATTAAGTCACTAATGCTGTTTTAGACACCACAATACCATTATTGTCTGCATAGACATAATCGCCAGCATTAAACGTGACACCACCAAAACAGAGAGCGATATCAACTTCACCCACACCCTTGCGATTGCTCTTCTGTGGAATAGCCGCTAATGCATGCACACCAAGATCAAGTTCAGCAATCGCATCGACATCACGGACACAACCATAAATAATTACGCCATTCCAGTGATTTTTGACTGCTGATTCTGCAATCAGGTCACCCATCAAAGCACAACGCATCGATGCACCGCCATCTACCACCAATACCTTGCCCGTTCCATCTGTGGCCAATAACTCTTTCACCCGCGAGTTATCTTCAAAACATTTTACTGTCACAATCTGACCGCCAAAGGTTTTGCGCGCCCCATAACTCTTAAAAAATTTACCGTCCAGGCAAGGTGTAACTACCTGAAGCTCTAATTCTGGATGATCATCTAACAAGTCACAGGTGACAAATGCTGCTGTAGACACGGTGTTTTCCCCTCATTTCATTTTTTGTATACGTAAATTATCATAAATTTCAAATTTTACCGTCTGAGTCAGCGCGGCCTCGACCATAGTATGAGCCACCTGATCGGCTGTCACTGGCTTATAGGCAAAACTATCTGGAATAAAACGCGATACTTTGTGGTAAACCTGCTGCGCGACATCTTCTAAAAAACGCTGCTCTGGACGTTCACCAATGAGCAATGAAGGTCGAATCAAACTGATTCTGTCCAAGGTCAATGTTTGTACATATTCTTCCAGCTCGCCTTTGACCCGATTATAGTAAAAATGCGATTGGGAATCGGCACCCATTGCGCTCAGCAACAGGTAATGAGCTGAAGTTTGTTGTAATAGCTCTGCAAAGTGAGCATTTATGGTATAGTCAATACTATAAAATGCCTGTTTGGATCCGGCTTTTTTCATGGTGCTGCCCAGGCAGCTAAAACCATGGCTATGCTTGCTGACATCCTGATCATTCAACATCAGGAAATCTTCCAGTACCATTTGTTGAACTTTATCCAAAGCATCCAGATCATTTTGATGTTTTCTGACCACTGCAGTAATCTGCTGGCAAGTCGGCTCATCTTGCAAACGTTTTATCAGTTGTTTTCCCACCAAGCCGGTGGCACCTATCACGATGGGATGAGTCAGTGATTTAGTCATTTTTTATACGATCTCCTAGGTGGAATACTAATCTAACGTTTTCTTTAGAATTTTTCTGCATCTAAAATGTTGTCAAAGCATGTCAAGACTTGACTTCGGTGCTTAGTTTAATCAAAATATGGCACTTGTTTACGGGCTGGTGATAATTCCTCTGATGTTGGTTTTCAGTTGAGTTTCAGCCCGCCCAGACCAATCTATTTCAAGGAGTGCACGAGTGGCAAACTCTGCTCAAGCTAAAAAACGTGCTCGTCAAAACGTTAAAGCACGCAAACACAACGCAAGCTTGCGTTCTATGGTTCGTACCTATCTTAAACGTACATTAGCTGCTATCAGCACTAATGACTATGCTGTTGCTACTGAAGCGTACAAATCGCTTGTTCCAGTAATCGACCGTATGGCTGACAAAGGCATCATCCATAAAAACAAAGCAGCTCGTCATAAGAGCCGCTTGAATGCGCAAGTTAAAGCACTAGCTTCTAACTAATCGCAAATGAAAAAAGCCCTTTTTAGGGCTTTTTTTGTGCTCAAAATTTAAAGAAACCCAAAAAAATATAATGATTCATTCAAAAAACAATCCGTTTAGACAACACTCATCCAGCCAATACGATGAGATAAAAAAACTAAGTCGCACCTCCCTTTTTAGATTATTGATCTTTATCCATAGAGGATGGCGAAGTGGTTTTATCCTGTTTCGTATTATCAGTATCCCGTTTTTGGCATGCGGTTAAACCCAAAATCGCGATCAGGCTAAAAATTGTGATAATTTTCATGGTTTTTCCTCAAGATGAATAATTCTATATTTATTAAGCATAAATAATTTTTATACTTACATTATTGAATTTTCACCCTATAAATGTAAAAGATGCAGTTTAGAATTTATTTTTATCATTTAGGCCTGATTTTTTTAAATGATCAATATGGAAAGTCACTAGCTTTATGAAATTCCCCCCAATAAAAAACTCAATTGCTGCGAACAATTGAGTTTTGAATAGATCAATTTAATTTAAGAAAGTTGGGAACGCTTAAAATCTGCAATATCCAGTTCATGTACCTGACCGCGCCAGATCCATTTCAGCTTGGATTCCAGGAATACATCACCTTCAAACCAGACAAACAGACCTTCCATCATTTTTGGCCAGTCTTCCCGACTGACATCCTGACGCCCTGACATTACCGCAATCATCGCTGCCAGAATAGTATCGTGGCTAACGGCCAGACTCAGCCCATATTTATTTTGCGGATGGGTGTTGTAAATCAGTTCCAGTACATCCACCACACCATGAATCGGCTGTTTCATCCCCGGCAAGGCATTATTGACAAAACTGTTAATGAAACCGAGCGCACCCTGCTTGGCAAAATAAGGCCCGGCTTTTTGAATATCCAGCACAAAGCTGCCAGGCTCCACTAGAAGTCCCTGTTCGATAATTTCAATACGATGTGTATTCTGCTCAGGGGTAACCGCATCTGCCCCTTCAATCATCAATGCAGCAGTATCAATACAACGCTGGATCGGACTTGAAATACAGTGATGAATCACGCGATCGGTTTGATCAGCCAGATAAGCACCCCATTCCTGCGCCAGATCCCGTCCCTGTCTGGTCAGTTGCAGATCATAGCCTGCCAAACCCTGCCCCGGAACATCTTCACGAATCGAATGTCGTGTAAATAAGGTGACAGGCGTCTGTACATCGGGCAATAAATCAATTGCACTCAACATACTCGGTGGAAGCAGTTTCAGGGACACGTTACAGCCAACTCTGGATTGGTAATGGGTTAAGCACCACTATAACACGCTCAGAATTTTGCTCAATGCTCGGCCTGCATGTCAGACACTGCCTGCAATGCAATAATTTTCATATCATTATTCTTATAAGCAATGAATCCGCCATTCAGCAAGGTATCCCGATGATTATAAATAAACGGACGGCCTTCTAAATCGACCAGGCCACCACCAATCCGTTCGAGCATACATTGACCAGCGCTGGTATCCCATTCCGAGGTCGGATGAAAACGTGGATAGATATCCACCTGATCTTCTAGCATCATGCAAAATTTATAGGCACTGCCCGCCTTAAACTCTGTGTAGTCCGTGAGCTTGGCCAGACTTTGCAAATATTCGAGATATTTCGGTTTTTGCTGGCTACTTTGACTCAACCCCACAGCAATCGTTTTACTGGTTGAAAGCATTGCATAAGCAAACCATGTTCTAGTTTGAATATTATATTTATAAGGCAAGCCCTGCTCAGGACAGAAATAAATCAGTTGCTGCTCCGGAACTGCCAATATAGCAAAAGTGGTCAAACTGCCTCTCACCAGACTCAAATTAATGGTAAATTCGGGGCGCTGGTGCAAAAACTCTTTAGTGCCATCTAACGGATCCAGCAACCAGAATTCTGACCATGAGCGGCGTTCATATTCCTGTCCTTCTTCAGACAATAAAGGCAAGCTGGAAATCTCTGCCAAAGCCTGGGTCAGATAAGTATTGACCCGAAAATCTGCCTGAGTCACCGGAGAATTATCATTTTTTTTGATGACATCAAAAGCCGCACCAGAACAATAACGCTGATATTCTTCCCGCAAAATTTCACAGGCTTGTGTCAAAATGGGCACAAACTGCAAAATCATTGGATCTTGTGGTGCTGCTGTTGCTTTAAACATAGAAAACCTAAATATGTCAAAATGCTCTGAAAAACCTACCATAATTTTCGATATGGATGGCACTTTACTTGATCTTGCCTACGATGATTTCATCTGGAACGAGTTATTGCCTGTGCGTTATGCTGCCACACATGGCTGTAGCCTGGAACACAGCCAGGCAACACTCTATGCATTCTATCAGGAACATAATCATACCTTAAACTGGTACTCTTCACGCTTCTGGACGGCTAAAGTCGAAGTCGATGTTCTGGCGATGCAAATTGAACATAAAGATAAAGTCGCCTTACGCCCTCATTGTCTCGAATTGCTCGATTATCTTAAAAATAATGACTACCCGATCTGGCTGGCCACCAATGCCGACTGTGCTGGCTTGGCCTTTAAACTGGATCACTTGAATTTAAGGGATTATTTCGATGTGATTGTCAGTTCAGAAACGATCGGACACGCCAAAGAATTTGTCGAATTCTGGCAAGGGCTGAATGCGCTGCATCCATTTGATCCTGCACATGCTTATTTTATTGATGATACCGAAAAAGTCCTGAATGGGGCCCAAGCCTATGGTATTCAGAACCTGTTCAGCATCCAGCAGCCCTCTTCAGCCAAAGTAGCACGTCAGACTTGTAATTACCCGATGCTGCACCAATTAACAGATTTAATCACTCATTTAAATCAGGCTGAGGTAGAAAAGAAATATGCGTAAATCGTCTTTACCCGAAGATGCGGTAGGCATGCGTATAGACAAATGGCTGTGGGCAGCACGGTTTTTTAAAACCCGCTCGATTGCCAAACATGCGATTGAAGGTGGCAAAGTCCATCACAATGGTGAACGTGTCAAGGTATCGCGCGAAGTCCGTGTTGGTATGGAACTGACGATTCAGCAAGGCATCGACAAAAAAACCGTGCTGGTTAAGGAACTTTCCGATGTTCGTGGCCCTGCACCGATGGCACAAAAACTGTATGAAGAAACCGAAGTCAGTATTGCGCGCCGGGAATTGATTACGTCACAAAGAAAGTTGCATAATCTAGCTCGTCCCGACCATCGACCAAGCAAGAAAGATCGTCGTGACATCAGTAGATTTAAAAATGAAAATAGTCAGAGTTTCGATCAGTCATGGTCCTATAATGACGAGTAAATTTAAGCGTCAGAATATGTCGTACATGCGCTGACATTTATAGAACACTAGGGAAAATTCTGTCACTATACACCTGTGGAACGAAGCTCTAATTTAAGACATCCACTTGAGTATGAATTCAGTGACATCGTATTGAGGTTGTAAGATGGATGAGAATAAAAACAAGGCGCTCAACGCTGCCTTAAGCCAGATTGAAAAACAGTTTGGTAAAAATACAGTAATGCGTCTTGGTGACAATACCGTTCAGGCAGTTGAAGCTGTATCTACAGGTTCTTTAACGCTGGATATTGCACTCGGTATTGGTGGTTTGCCAAAAGGTCGTATCGTCGAGATCTATGGTCCTGAATCTTCAGGTAAAACCACAATGACATTGCAAGCAATTGCAGAGTGTCAGAAAGCAGGCGGTACATGTGCATTTATCGATGCCGAGCATGCGCTTGATCCTCAATATGCACGCAAACTGGGCGTAGATATAGACAACCTGCTGGTATCACAACCCGATCATGGTGAACAGGCGCTTGAAATCGCGGACATGCTGGTACGCTCTGGCGCAGTCGACATGATCGTTGTCGACTCTGTTGCTGCATTGACACCACGTGCCGAAATTGAAGGTGAAATGGGCGACTCGCATATGGGTCTGCAAGCCCGTTTGATGAGCCAGGCACTGCGTAAAATTACCGGTA
>NZ_JBAPXX010000075.1:0-3204 GCF_049284435.1 Acinetobacter sp.
AAATATCGATTGGTGGGGACGGAGAGACTCGAACTCTCACACCTCGCGGCGCTGGAACCTAAATCCAGTGCGTCTACCAATTTCGCCACGTCCCCAATGGCTGTGTATATTATAGAGATCATTTCCAGCTGACAAGCCGTTTATCATAAAAAAACACTCGTTTGATTAAATAAGAAACAATCCACGTTTTATTGTATTTTTCTCATTCAATTTCAGTCATTAAGTAGTCTTTAACCGCTTTAAAATCGGCCAAACGATGCTGCTTCTGCTTACCTAACATTTCTTCTAACAAGCCTTGAAAAGCCTGTAAGTGCTGCGGTAACTCAACTTTAAGACGCTGACAATGCAAAAAGGCCCAATCCAGATAGTCGCTCGCCTGTAAACGTTGACCACTCAACCACTCATAAAAAATAATCCCCAAAGCATAAACTTCACTTTGTAGGCTCTTAGCTTGGCCTTGAAATAGTTCAGGTGCCATATAACGCGGTGTGGCATTCAGCTCATGTAGGTCATTCTGATAGAGTGTTTGGACATGCTCAAAATCAAGCAGGCAGACCCTGCCCTGATCATTGACAAAATGTTCCTGCTTTAAATCGGCATGCAAATAGCCCAATTCTTGCAGGTAGATTAAAGGCACTAAGGCTTGCAGCAAATGTTGTCGAATTTGCATGATGGATTGCTGATGCGGCATGATCTGAAAATGCACCGGCGCATCGACCAGAATTAAGGCCTGCTCAAATTGTTCATGATTGATCTTGAAAGGCTGTTGAATAATTTGATGTGGAAGGAAAAAATTCAGATCACTTGAATTGGCATAAGCCTGATAAAAATCTAGCTCATGTTGCCAGCCTATTTGAGCGTGCGGAGATGATTTTAAGGTATTAGAGCTATTTGGTATCTGGGTTTTTAGCCAGAGCGCATGCCCTCCGGCATAATAAAGACGTCGACCAAAACCCAGACTGCGGGCTTTGGTTCGCAGTTCAAAATCAAAAGTATCAAGATGATCTAGATTAAGTCGTGGCAATGTATTCAGGTATTGGATCAAGTGTATGCTGATAATTTAGCAGCTCCAGACAATGCTGAATAGTTTTCCCGACCCGCTCCTGAGTCTCTATGAGAGAAATTTTTGGCCATGTGGCACGCTCACCTTCACGCTGTAAAATTTTAAACAGATACGGCCGCGGATTTTGCAACATATAGCTATAGTGGCGCAGGCTATATTTACCGACGATATTCACATCACCATAATAACGCTGGTCGACCACGCCATAGCCATGATCCAGCAGACGGCGTACAGGAGGTAAGCTTCCGGCATGCTCTCGGGCGAAATCCATCATTCCTTTGGTAATCACCGCACCCTGATGGCGAACAATTCGTTGCGGCCAGCTCAAGGTACCTTTACGGAAGCGTGAAATATCATCCTGCATAAATGGCACGATATGCGGGTTGGTCTGACTGGCAATGGTATAATTGATATTATACAGGCGCGCCATTTTTTCCTGCGGGAAATCACTTCGTACACTGCCATCTACCCAGCGGGTTGAGCCCATATAAGGCGTATATTGACCGTCATAGCGCTTACTGGTCAAACGAACCGGTGGAAACAGGATCGGTATCGCACAAGACGCCAGTACCGCACTCCAGACCAGCAAATCCGGAGAAGTATAGGCATTTAAAATGCGTGCATCCTGTCCGGCATCATAAGGCGCAACCGCAATATTGATATGCAGACCTGAGGTTTTAAGCGCTTCTTCGAAGGTCAGATCACCCAGATTTTCGACCAGAAATTTTTTCAGATATTTTACATCCGCCAGACCACCATTGCCTTTCATCAATTCACTCATGGTGCGAAAATGAAAAGCCTCATGAAAAAAATTATGGCCTTTCAAAATATCAATATATTGCGAGGGCTTAGATACACCCAACATGGCGGTCATGATGGCACCCGCACTTGAACCAGACATTACCTTTGGCAACAAGTCTTGTTCCATTAAGGCTTTGCATACACCTGTATGAAACAGACCCAGCGTCGAACCACCGGAAAACATCAGGGCTGGCTGGCCGTAGGCGCGCTGACAGCCTTTAAAAAATTCAATCTTTTCTTCAATACTGAGGCAAATACATTCTGTTGAGGCGATATGCGCCAAGCCTTGGCTGACTTGCTCCACATAATCTTCAATAATTCTTTTAGTGCCCACATAGGCTTCGGTAAACAATAGAGGATGGGCAATGTTGGCGATATCGTAGCTCAGGCCTTCGCGTAAAATATACATCAGGTCACGGGTACGCTTTTGTTGTCGATAGCGTCGTAATTTACCCAGACGATGTACAATCACTTCTGCATCAAAGTAGGGTGAACTGTTATCAAATTTCCATTCCTGTGCACCTGATTCTTCATCTATTTTCAGGGCGATATATTTCCATTCCTCATAGGACTCAGCCTGTTGCAGCTGCTGCTTGAGCTTTTTAATACGATAGGCCTGATGTGGATTAATATCCTGAGTAAAATCTTTAAACAGCATCTGCCTTCTTCCCTATATTTATTCTTGATACAGCTCGTACCCAGAGCCAGAAAATGTGTACAAATTTTCTATCCTCTACAATAACGAAAATTCTCTACTTTAAGCAAATTATCATACTTTTCTGGCTTTGACTGTGAATTTTGCAATGGTACTATCTTAGGCATAATTTTAAATCTGTAATGTTAAATCATGGCGAAAATTGAGTTACCTGACCATATTTTAAATGCCCTTTCGACTGTTCTGCAGCAACTTCAGCAAAGTCTGCCCGAACTAAAACAAATTCCTGATTTTTCTGCTCATGCCTATAAGTGGCAACATGGTGAACTCAAACCGATTCATCAACTTAGACAAATAGAGCTGACCAATTTAAAAGGGATTGAGCGGCAAAAAGAAAAAGTGATTCAGAATACTTTGCAGTTTTTAAAAGGCCTGCCTGCCAATGATGTCTTGCTGACCGGTTCACGCGGTACAGGCAAATCTTCAATTGTGCGTGCCCTACTCACCGAGTATGCAGATCAAGGGTTACGATTAATTGAAATCGAACGAGATGACTTATCTGATCTGCCTCAGATTCAGCGACTCATTGCAGAGCGTTCAGAGAAGTTTATTGTTTATTGTGACGATCTGGCTTTTAATGCTGAACGGCTTTGTTGCACAAACCTATTCATGACGGCTTATTCAG
>NZ_JBAPXX010000076.1:0-19000 GCF_049284435.1 Acinetobacter sp.
ATTCTATAAAGAGGATAAACTGATATTAATCCGTATTCTTACTTTCTGTTAAAACTACACTTACGATTTCGAATTGTTTTGAGCCCATCATTTTTATACCTTAATTCTTTAGCAGACAATAATTAGAATGAAAGAGGTTATTTATGTGCTCAAACTATGAATTCCCCTCAAAAAAACGTCTTTCCTTATTAGATATTCATGAAGATCAACTCGAACTGGAAATGAAAACTCATGTTTATCCTTTAGCGCCGGCCCCAATCATTATGCGCGGTGCTGACGAGTTTGAGCTGGATATCGCACGTTTCGGACTGATTCCAGCTTGGGCGAAAGAATTGAAATATGGCCGGCATACTTATAATGCACGGACTGAAACAGTCGCATCCAAACCGAGTTTTCGACATGCTTGGAAAAACAACAAGTTTGCTTTAGTACCGGTCGATACATTCTATGAACCTAAATATATAGACGGTAAACCGCACTGGTTTGGTATTTCACGTGAAGATGGCAATCCTTTTACCGTGGCGGCGATTTATGATGACACACACATTGATGGTGAGAAAATAAGATCATTTTCGATGCTGACCATAAATTCAGATCAACATCCCTTTATGAAACAGTTTCATGACCCGAATGACGAAAAACGCTCGATCATTGTGATTCCGGAAGAAGCACGACATGACTGGTTGGACTGCGATCATGAACAAGCCCATGAATTTTTCTTTGAAATGAAAGATGAGTTTATTGCAAAGCCTAGAGATCAACGTTTATCGGGAAACTAAAAAGCCCTAAATCAAGTTAGGGCTTCGTCCATGTGAAAAAGCTATTTTTGCTCTCTCAATGGATTTTCGGGTTCTACATTGGGTTTTTTCTCTGGTTTGACATGCTTATAAGATGCCTGATTACCTTTATCGTCATTCGATTCTTTATGTGGATTTGATTCTTGCTCTTGCTCTGGCTTATTTGTCATATACATCTCCTTCATATATCTATTAAGAGATAAATATGACATCTGCTGCTAAACATCAATGTTATTTATGTTGCACATTCAGTTTTCTAAAGAGACAAACTTTCCTTGAAGTGCTCTTTTAAATTTCACAATTCTTGTCGTTCATCTCAGCAAAATTTTTAGAATGATTGGCCTTAATCAGTCAATCCCGACCATCTAATGCAGTTTCAGCCAGTAGCCTCTTTTGAATTGCTTCAAGAATTCGAGCGTAGACGATCGCATGCTTATATTTTATTATTTCTCTATCTCAGTGCTAATCTTCTAAAAATTTATTAAAATGTAATCCTATTGAAATAATTCTCTTATAAAGTATTCCTTGTGAGAAATTTTGCTTAGATCCAAAAATTTCATCAGTAAAGAAAAACCCCGCCAACTGATGATTGAACGGGGATTGATCTTCATTGATACGTCTGGTGATTTGGCACATTATTCAATATTTTTCAAGCAATCACGACACTGTTTGACCTCATCATGGTCACAAGTATAGTTAATTTCAGTCGCACCATGAAGACCAAATAAACAAAATATAAATTGCATCATGTTTTTCTCCTGAGTGTAAAAGGCTCGATCCAAGATCAAGCTTTATTGCTTTAAATATAGAATGATTCAATACAAACTGATTGAATCAGTGATCAAGAACAACTTCAGTATTCAGCTCTGTTTAGCCTTTCAATAAAATTGAAGCTTTTAGGGCTAAGTTCGTACAGGCTCTTCAGCTTGAGTCGTCTGGTCTTTCTTACAATGATCACTTTTACAATGCTTGCTGCTCATCATCTGACACATTTTCTCTTTGCAAGATTTAAAACAACAGCCGACCATCACGCCCATGCCAAATGCGCATATACATCTCATCATAGCTTTGTCCTGTCTTTTCGTGAAAAGAGATATATAAATAACATCTATTCATGTATCTCTCCTGAGGGAATTTTCAGGCTTTATGTTGTGTATGAAAACTTATGTGAAAGAGAATGAGCAAAAAATACAATCAGCAAAGAAAAAACAAGATTTAATATGGAAAAGAAAAAGCCTGTTTAACTCTCCTAAATTAAACAGGCCTTATAATGTGCTGATTTTTAATTATTTTCATTAAGTTCTTAGAATGACGCCAAGATATCACTAGCCATGCAGCCAATCTGTGTAGGATATATAGATGCAATGTTTCAAAATATCAAAAAACCATTACTTTTGTTAATTAAATGACTGTAATTTATCCAAAAATCTTTTTAATGAGCAAATAAGACTATTAAACAACCAAAACCCAAGAAGAATTGCTAAACCTATAAATGAGAATGGGTTAATTCAGATTTTTAGGAGAAAATTCCTTATTTCAGTCAATATCAGATATTATGAATGTTCAATGTTTCATAAAGTTTATAGATCACTGCTTTCTTTTTAGTCATTTCTCTCTATAATTTTTCATATGAGCAATAACAATATTTTGGCAGCATGAAAAATCGCATACTAATTACTTTATTGATGAGTCTGGCAATAAGCGGCTGCCAAAAACAGCAAGCAGAGAGTTCAGCCGAGGCTGATGCAAATATTAAAGCGCAGTTTGAACAGTCAGATAATCAACTCAGTACTTATCTGGACCAACTCGACTCTTCAACAATTAGTCTGGAAGAAAGAATACACATCCTGTGTGAACAATATCCTAAAGAATATAAAAACAACTACATGCCTGCTCTGCTAAAACTTGCACCCAAAGAATATACAGAAAAAGAGTTGCTTACAGACCTAGACAATGCCTTAAATTTCTACAAGCTAAAAGCCAATATTCAGTGTTGATCTATGTTCAGTTTAATTGTGAAATGAAATTTATAAAAAAACCGCCTGATTCAGGCGGTTTTTTTATAAAGAGCGTAAATCTTAAACAGAATTAACGCTGTGGTTTTCACTGATCTTGTTGATTACGTGAACGTTGTTGCTGTTGGTTACTGTTTTGCTGTGGCTGTTGTTGCTGTTGGCCTTGCTGGTTTTGTTGCTGATTGCGCTGCGGCTGCTGTTGTTGTTGCTGGTTGTTTTGGCCCTGCGGCTGTTGTTGTTGCTGGTTACTTTGTTGCTGATTTGGGTTTTGCTGGTTGTTTTGTTGACGCTGCTGATCTTGATTGCGTTGTTGATTTTGCTGTTGCTGTTTCTGTTGGTCTTGCTGTTGATTATTAGCCATGGTGGTATTCCTTACTATTTGCTTTAAATTAAAAGCCGATAGGTTTCGACTTAATATCCACTCTACGCATTTTTCAGATTTCGCCAACCTTTAACCTGTTACAGATTAATTCAATGTAAAAAATAGTAAGATAAGTACTTGAAGTGGAGATTAATGCGCAACATAAATTACCTGATATAATGCAATAGAAACATAATGAAAGATTTTATAGGGCAAAAAATTATTATCCAATAAAAGGAATAACTTAAGTCCTATTTCATATATATATAAATTCAATAAAATTTAAAAAGCGTTATTAAATAGAAACACTCAGCCCCTATATTTTTGATATTTATTGATATATAAAAATCAATCTAAATCTTCTATATTTTTAAAAGATTAAATAAAATATTAAAAATCCAATTCTTTTTGAATATTCTTAACTGTGAGGAAATACGATACTTAACATGACCTCACCAATAACACTTAAACTGTTTCGAATTTATCTTGACTTTAATTCAAATAGTTTTAGCTATTAATCTGGTATTAACTTAGGTAAAATCATTGTTTTTAATTATATTTATTAATCTATTTATAACTAAGAAGCCCCTTTAAAAGAGGCTTCTTAAATTCAGTTCTTATTAGATATTGACTACTTTCACAATAATCGTTTGAGTATCTTCCTGCTCTTCGGCCAGATGCAAACGTTTAAGCTCTTTGCTTTTTACTTTGAACTGCAAGTTCTGATAAGAAATTGTGCTTGGTATCTGATCAAAATATTGACCATCAGCGTCAATTTCTTCCTGAAATAATGGTGTACCCAATTGATAGTCAAGACTTTTTAAGACTACATATTTTACTGTGGTTTTCATTCCAACACCCTACTTTCACTAAGCACTTTATTTTCATTTTTACCACTGTTCCGCCTGAGAAGAAACCTCTATTTTTGAAAATAGCCCAAGCTTTAACCACTCAGATTTTATGATTAGATCAACATGAAATTACACTAATCCATGAAAAAAATTTTAACTTTCATAAAAATATAAATATACTTGGAGTTAATCGACAGAAAAAATCTGTCCAAATTGATCTAAAATCACTCCCACAAAGAAAATATAGAGACTATGATAAAAACCTGTTGCGGCTTACTGGAAGAGAAAAACATAAAAATTGCCTTTATCGAAAGCGCAAGTTCTGGATATCTCAGTAGCCAGTTCTCCATCTGTAAAGGAGAAGGTGCCGAAATTTTGATTGGTGGTTTGATCTGCTACGATGTAAGTGTCAAGACTTCAGTATTGGGCATTTCCAAGACTCTGATCAATAGTCATACTGCGGAGTCTATGCCGGTGACGGTTGCTCTGGCGAAAGCAGGTAAAAAAATGTTCCGTGATGCTGACTGGATTATCGCCTGTACAGGGTTGCTTAAACCAGGTGGTAGCGCGACACCAGAGAAACCGGAAGGAACATTTTTTGTGGCCATTAATGATGGCACGCAAATCCATCAGTTCCAGTATTATCTCAAAGGCTCGCCCCTTGAACGTCTCAACAAACTGTCCGCTGTGGTTGCACATGACATGATCAATCTACTGAATAATAGCTATAGCTAAGCTTTCAAAGTTACTGTGTAGCCTGAATAAGCTTCATTATTTCTACCGTATTTTAAGATAGATTGGCATGATCAGATGCCAATCTATTTTTTTGAGGGTGGAATGACCATGAATATTAAAACCGCACTGCTTCTGCTCCCTCTCGGCTTGCCCACTCTGGCTTTCGCTACCGTAGGCGGTCCACAAAATATTGAAGTTCTAGGCTATGAAGTCAAAGAACAGAAGCTTTATATCATGCGTCATTATCTTGATGGTCGTGGACGCTTGCCTCAACTGTATTATTATAATTTTAAATCCCAAAAACCAAATCAACTGGTTCAGGTCAATTCCTTATATATCAATCCTAAAACCAAGCGCATCGATTATGATCAAGACAGTCGCAAGTTTGACCAGGACATTGCCAAAATCAAAAAACGTTTAGTTCCATTAAATCCAATTCAAAAATCAAAGCCACAGCTTAAGGTTTTAAAGACAACGAAAGGTAGCGCTCCTGCCTGGCATGATCCTCAGGAAAAAGTGCCAAAATGGACCTATCAATATCAAGTGAAATCTGGCTCACAAAAAAGTCCGGTTCAGCAAGCAGTCAGTTATCAGCAAGGCTTGAAAATTAGCCAAGCCTATAAAGTTCCGCGACAGAATAAGACCCTGATAATAGTAAAGTATCTGGGTATTCCTTTTGAAACAGGTTATAGCATTGAAGATCCGGCACTGTTAAGCCGATAACAGAATTCACTAAAAAATAAGGTCTCAATTGAGACCTTATTTTTTATTCTAGGAGCTTTACAAATCAAGCCGCTGTAGAACGCTCAGCGATTGGCACTACTTTACGCAGTTCTGGCCCGGTATAGTCTGCGCTTGGACGGATAATACGGTTGTCTGCACGCTGTTCCATCACATGCGCTGCCCAACCTGTCACACGTGACATGACAAAAATTGGGGTAAACAATTTGGTTGGAATACCCATGAAATGATAAGCCGAAGCATGGAAGAAATCCGCATTACAGAATAATTTCTTCTCACGCCACATGACTTCCTCGCAGCGCACTGAGACCGGATAAAGTACCGTATCACCGACATCTTTGGCTAATCGTTCAGACCAGACTTTGATGATGCCATTACGCGGATCATTGTCCTTATAGATCGCATGACCGAAGCCCATGATTTTTTCTTTACGTTCCAGCATGCCCAGCATTTCACGCTCAGCTTCTTCAGGCGACGTCCAGTTTTCAATCATATCCATCGCAGCTTCATTAGCACCACCATGTAGAGGACCACGCAAGGAACCGATTGCACCGGTAATACAGGAATGCATATCGGACAATGTTGATGCACACACACGAGCGGTAAAGGTTGAAGCGTTGAACTCATGCTCTGCATACAGAATCAAGGAAACATTCATCACCTGTTCATGTAGCTCATTTGGTTTTTCACCATGCAGAAGATGCAGGAACTGCGCACCGATTGAATCATCATCGGTATTTTCTTCAATACGCACGCCGTCATGACTATAACGATACCAGTAGCAAATAATGGCTGGTAAAGTCGCAAGAATACGGTCTGCAATATCCTGTTGCTGATCAAAAGACAGTTCAGTTTCCAGATTACCCAGCATGGAAACGCCAGTACGCATCACATCCATCGGATGAGAATCGACAGGAATACGCTCAAGGACTTCTTTTAGTGCCTGAGGTAAAGTGCGCAAGGATTTCAGTTTAGCTTTGTAGGCAGCCAATTGCTCTGAAGTCGGCAACTCGCCAAAGAAAATCAGGTAAGCGACTTCTTCAAACTGACAATGTTCAGCCAGATCCTGTACGTCATAGCCGCGATAGGTCAGACCTGCGCCACTTTTGCCTACTGTTGAAAGTGAGGTTTTACCTGCCACTTGTCCACGCAATCCTGCGCCAGTGAGTACTTTTCCTTCAGCCATTTTTTTAATTCTCCTGTTTAAACAGTTTATCTAATGTGTCTTCGAAGCTGTGATAATCTAAAAATTCGTAGAGTTCTTTTCGTTGTTGCATGATATCCAGCACATTTACCTGAGTACCATGTTCGCGTACCGAACGCATCACTTCAAGTGCGGCTTTTTGCATTGCACGTGTCGCTGATAATGGATACAGCACCATGCCAATGCCCTGCTCAGCCAGTTCATCTACCGTATAATACGGCGTATCACCAAATTCGGTAATATTCGCCAAGACTGGCACACCGACCGCATCACACACTGTACGATACATGGTGATATCGGTCATCGCCTCAGCAAAGATCGCATCTGCGCCCGCTTCAACGCACGCACAAGCACGATCAATTACTGCTTGTATGCCTTCTTTTTGCAGCGCATCAGTACGCGCCATCACCACAAAGTTTGAATCGGTTTTCGCATCTACAGCAGCTTTGATACGATCGACCATTTCCTGTTGCGATACGATTTCTTTATTTGGACGATGACCACAACGCTTCTGTGCCACCTGATCTTCAATATGAACCGCAGCGGCTCCTGCTGCAATCATCTGTTTGATCGTACGAGCAATATTTAATGCACCGCCCCAACCGGTATCAATATCAACCAGTAAAGGTGTATCAACACGTTCAGTGATCCGGCGTACATCTTCAAGAACATTATCTAGGCTGGTCATGCCCAGATCAGGCAAACCATAAGAATAATTCGCGACACCCGCACCTGATAAATAAATGGCTTTATAACCGACCTGTTTGGCCATCATGGCAGCATAGGCATTTACCGTGCCCATAATTTGCAATGGTTTCTCGACTTCAAGTGCTTGTCTAAATCTTAAACCTGCAGACATTTGTTCTGTCATCTTCCTTTTCCACAGTATTGGCTATAATTATTGAAATTCGAGTATACTCATTTGGCTTGCTCATTCCACAACCTGATAGAACAAATACTCTAAAACTTTAGTCAAATTTTTAAGTTTTGCTTTACCTAATCCGGCAAATACCGCGCTTATCCGGCGCAATTATGAAATATGTGCATATATTTGCTATGATGGCGTTTCAATCTCTATTGACATCTTGATGTACTATCTCCTATGCACGACCTTGCCCTAGAACCGCTCGCCAAAGATCTGCCACAGACCAAACGTGGTCATGAGCGCTGTATTGCACTGCTGGTCAGTGCAACCGAGCTATTTCTGGAACGGGGTTATGACGCTGTGTCTCTGGATGATATCGTCCAGCATGCCGGCGGTTCTAAGGCCTCTATTTATAAGTACTTTGGCAATAAAGAGGGCTTGTTTAAAGCAATCTGCGATTATCGTCGTATCAAGTTTTTTGAAGATATCAGTATTCCCATCGAACTGATGGCACTGGATTTTCATAGTTATCTGGTACATACGCTGCTCAATTTTTATCACCAGATCATGCAACCGGAAAACTCGGCCTTTATGCGTCTGGTCCTGGAACAAAGCCAGCGCAATCCGGAACTTGCCCAGCATATTCATGAGCGAGGCCCAGTGCATGTGCAAAGTGCCATTGCAACGGCTTTAGAACAGGCAGATGCGCAAGGTTTATTGCATTGCGAAAATCCGCAATATTCGGCACAACTGTATTTTGGTATTTTGCGCAATCTGGAATGGCGTATTCTGATGGGAATTCCGGTACAGGAAGATAATCAGGAAATCGACAAATACATCAGTTATTGTGTGGATCGCTTTTTAGACGGTCATCAAAAAGTCTAGTTTTTTTGCATTTTTGATTGCTTATAGTATATTAGCCGATTCCGTATTTTTTCTTAAACTAACCAACAACTGATTGTTGCTCGAGTTTTTCGGCAATTATTGTGGAGTAACGAATGGCTCTCCGTCACTTTCTCACCTTACGCGATTTATCAACTTTAGAACTTAACCAGATTTTGCAACGCGCAATTGAGCTTAAGCGCAAACAGCATAACAATGAAGTGTTCCAACCATTTGTTGGTAAAGTGATGGGCATGATTTTTGAGAAATCGAGTACCCGTACGCGTGTTTCGTTTGAAGCTGGTATGAGCCAATTTGGTGGTAGCGCGATTTTCCTGTCTTCACGCGATACCCAGTTAGGTCGTGGTGAACCGATTGAAGATTCTGCACGTGTAATTTCAAGCATGCTGGATATCGTGATGATCCGTACTTTCGGCCATGATATCGTGGAGCGTTTTGCATCTTATTCAAATGTTCCAGTGATTAATGCGTTGACTGATGACCACCACCCTTGCCAGTTACTTGCTGACATGCAGACCTATGTCGAGCGACGTGGCTCAATCGAAGGTAGAACTGTTGCCTGGATTGGTGATGGCAACAATATGTGTAACTCTTATATTGAAGCTGCACATATGTGGGGCTTTAATCTGAAAATTGCAGCGCCAAAAGGCTATGAGCCACAAGAAAAATTCCTGTCTGAATTTGCGCATTGTGTGGAACTGGTTCCTTCCGCTGAAGATGCAGCGGTGAATGCTGACCTGATCGTGACTGACGTTTGGGCAAGCATGGGCCAGGAAGAAGAACAGAAAATCCGTGAAAAAGCCTTTGCAGATTATCAGGTGAATGAACGCCTGATGGATCTCGCACATCCGGATTGCTTGTTTATGCACTGCTTGCCTGCGCATCGTGGCGAAGAAATTTCAGAAAATCTGCTTGACCATAAAAATGCTGTGGTTTGGGATGAAGCTGAAAATCGCTTGCACGCGCAAAAAGCTTTGGTTGAATTCCTGATTAATGAAAATCTGAAAAAAGACTAATTTTTTAAGATGAATCTTCACAAATTAAGCACCAATCTCTGGTGCTTTTTTTGTCTCAGCTCTTATAATCATTGTTGAAATGGAATAAAAAGTGATTTTATACAATGCAAAAAAAATATTGGGCTTTGGCACTCTTGACAGGTTTTAGCAGTGTCGCCTTACCGGTGCATGCTTCTGAATTTGACCAATATCTTCAAGAAAAAAATATTATTGACAGCAAATTTAAAATTCAGAAAAAAGCTGAACTGAATGAATTACTCACAGTACTTAGTGCAGAAGATTCTAGAACCTTGCCGTTACAAATTGACCAGAATACGATTATTGAACAATTACAGTTAAGTGCCAACAAAACCACACTGAAAGGCATGATCATCACGCCCGATTTTAGCCAGTTTGAAAAAGACCTAGGGCGCAAAGAAGTAATGAAAGTCATTCGCAATAATCTGCTCAATAATTGTGAAATTTTCTTTGAACATCGGTACCAGATTGAGAACCCTTACAAGGTTGAACTCAGCCTGAACTCGCAGACACAAACCTATAAGACTGATATTTCCCAGAAAGATTGCAAATTAAAATAATCTAAACACATAAGACATTTATTTCGATTCAGGATTCAAGAATCCAGAAAACAAAAGGTAGCCACAGCTACCTTTTTTGATGAGGTTTACTGTTATATCCTGCTAACGCACCAAGCCTTGCGGCTGCAAAATAATAATCAACGCGCCCAGTATTAGCACCATGCCACCAAGCAGATCCCAACGTGACAGTGTGACTTGATCAACGAAGCGCAACCACATTAGTGCTGAAAAAATATAGATACCGCCATAAGCGGCATAGATCCGTCCTGAAGCAGCTGGATGCAAGGTTAACAGCCAGACAAAAGCCGCCAAAGCCAGAGCTGTCGGAATCCATAACCATTGGCTTCTCCCCTGATTTAAAATCAGATAGGGAAAATAACAGCCTAAGATTTCCATCAATGCCGTGACTAAAAACAGTAAAAATGTCGTGAACAGCTTGGTAACTTGAATATCCATAATTTATTTATTGAACTGTATGAAGGAATTTAATGATTTAAAACATGAACACATGAAAAAACCCGTGCAAGCACGGGTTTGATCCTTCTTATTAATTAGGCTGGTTCAGCAGTCTGATCTTCAAAAACTTCAAGCTTTAAACCAACCGCTTTACCATTTTCTTTTTTCACCGATACTGCAACATTGCCGCCATTTTCAGCCAGTTCACCAAATAGGATCATCTCAGCCAGCGGTTTTTTCAGGTGTTCCTGAATCAAACGTTGCATTGGACGTGCGCCCATTAAACGGTCATAGCCATGTTCTGACATCCATTCACGTGCGCTTTGATCCACTTCCAGCATGACTTTTTTGTCATCCAGTTGTGCTTGCAGTTCCGTCAGGAATTTATCCACGACATTTTCAATGATGCTGCTTGGCAATGCCTTGAACTGAATCACGCCGTCGAGACGGTTACGGAATTCTGGCGAGAAAGCTTTCTTCATCGCTTCCTGATTATCGTTGCTATTGTCTTGTTCCATAAAACCAATGCTGACACGCGAAATACTTTCCGCACCAATATTGGTAGTTAGTACCAAGACCACGTTACGGAAATCAGATTTACGCCCGTTGTTATCAGTCAATGAACCATGATCCATAATCTGCAATAACAGGTTAAACACATCTGGATGCGCTTTTTCGATCTCATCGAGCAATAGCACACAATGCGGATTTTTGTGAATCGCATCGGTGAGCAAGCCACCTTGATCAAAACCGACATAGCCCGGAGGTGCACCGATCAGACGAGACACTGCATGGCGTTCCATGTACTCAGACATATCAAAACGAACCAGTTCCACACCCATCTGTTTCGCAAGCTGCTTGGTCACTTCGGTTTTACCAACACCCGTTGGACCTGCAAAGACAAAACTACCTACAGGCTTATCTGGAGATTTCAAACCGGCACGTGACAGTTTAATTGCAGATGCCAAGGCCTCAATCGCTTCATCCTGTCCAAAGACCACGCGTTTCAGATCACGCTCAAGATTTTCCAGCACGCTCTTGTCATCTTTGGAGACAGTTTTTGGTGGAATACGTGCAATTTTGGAAACGATGTCTTCAATATTTTCTACAGTGATCAAACTGTCATCTTGTTCTGCTTTGAGACGGCGCTGAGCACCGGCTTCATCAATGACATCAATCGCCTTATCTGGCAAGAAACGGTCGTTAATAAATTTCGCAGAAAGTTCTACTGCGGATACCAAAGCCTGATCATCATATTCCACATGATGGAAATCTTCAAATTTCGATTTCAGACCACGTAGGATATCAATAGTTTCAGAAATAGATGGCTCATTCACATCAATTTTCTGGAAACGGCGCGATAAAGCATGGTCTTTCTCAAAGACCTGGCGGTATTCCTGGAAAGTAGTTGAACCGATGCAGCGTAAAGTACCATTGGCTAAAGCCGGCTTGATCAGATTCGATGCATCCATGGTGCTGCCCATACTTGAGCCTGCACCAATAATCATGTGAATTTCATCAATAAACAGCACTGCTTCAGGTTTCTTTTTCAGCGCATTTAAAAGCTGTTTCAAGCGTTTTTCAAAATCACCACGGTATTTGGTTCCTGCCACCAAAGCACCGATATCCAGACTGAAAATTTCAGCATTTTCCAGTGGTTTTGGCGCTTTACCATTGACGATCAGCCAAGCCAGACCTTCAGCAATCGAGGTTTTACCTACCCCTGGATCACCGACAAGGAGTGGGTTATTTTTACGACGGCGGCAAAGAATTTGCGCTGCACGCTCGATTTCTTTTTCACGACCAATCAGCGGATCTGTCTTGCCTTTTTGTGCTTCAACATTCAGGTTAGTGGTATAAAGCTCAAGCGGACCTGAACTCGCTGAAGATACTGACTCACCATCCAGGTCTTCAATTTCTTCTTCAGATTGTACATCTTCTTTACGCGTACCATGAGACAGGTATTGAGTCAGGGTCAGACGGTTAATTTGATGACGTTTAAGCAGATAGACTGCAAAGGAGTCACGCTCAGAATACATGGCAACCAGAATATCAGCACCTTCTACAGTACGATCGCCGCCACTTGACTGCACGTGAAAAATCGCGCGTTGCAAGATCCGGTCAAAGCTTTCTGTTGGGTGTGGTGCCTGATCACTATTTTCACCAAATTTAGGGGTATGTTGTTCTACGTACTCTTCTAATTCCTTACGCAACACGATGATGTCCGCACCACATGCTTTCAGAGCATTCACGGCAGAATCATTGTCGAGCAAGGCTAATAATAAATGTTCTACGGTCAGGAACTCATGTCTCTTTTGACGAGCCATGCTGACAGCCAAACGTAGTGATACTTCTAATTGACGACTGAGCATGTAACCCCCTTAATCTTTAGGCTCTATTTGGCAAAGTAACGGATGACCTTGTGATCGAGCATAATTATTGACTTGGTTCGCTTTGGTCTCCGCAATGTCTCGAGGATAGACCCCAGCTACACCCTTTCCTTCATAATGTACAGTTAGCATTACTTGTGTAGCTTGGTCAAGATTCATTGCAAAGTATTGTTGTAAAATTTCAATTACAAACTCCATCGGCGTATAGTCGTCATTTAATAAAACAACGGCATACAACGGTGGACGTTTCAGTTCTGGCGGTGCAGTCTGTACAGCTAAGTCAGAATCACCATCTTCAGAGGGTTCATTTGCTAAACGTGGGCTGATATGCCAATCAACGATTCCAGACTCATTAAAAGAATTTTTAATATCACTTAAACACATTTGACGTTTATTGCTTGGCATAAGATTTATATTTCACACTTAATTTGCATTTGCTTCGGTTTTCGGAATTTCTGACAAGGTGGCAGACTGATTTTCTACTGCTTTGCCCTGTTCCCAACTAAAACGACGAATCACAGGTTTGGCTCCGGTGAGACGCACTTCAATAAATTCTGGCTTAAAGCCTTTCGGCATGGTCCAGCGACCAGTGAGTCGCTCATAGTTTTCGAAATTAAAGTTTTTATCTTCCAGTGGCACCACCAGAATTTCAGTACCTTTAATCAGCCGCAGTTCCACGGCACCTGAAGCACGGCTTTTGCCAGGACTGACCTGAACCAGATCAATCTGATATTCAAAGGCATTTTCAGGTAATGGTTTAATCGACAGGTTTTGAACCGCCAATGCCAGACCACCACGCTGACGCAAAATCTCGCGATAAATGGTTCCCACACTTTCGGCCTGCACCTGTTCATCACGTGCCTTGGTCATGGCCAGATACAGATCATTAGCATTGCTAACAGCTAGATCACGCTCCTGAACCGCAGTATTCAGTGTCTTGTTCAATTTTTCCAAGCTGGCTTTTTGAGTCTGTACCACATCGACCAGTTGCTCTGCATCTGCATCATAACCCGCCGCAGTCAAACCCTGACGATGTCCTACGGTATATCCGAGTACACCACTGCTTAAGATCAATACAGCCGCACCAATCGCCAAGGGCGTATTGCCTTTCATGAATGGTTTCTTAGTACCGGGTTCCTGAGGAAGCGTCGTATTTGACTCGTTATTCGGCATTTTGATCTCTTGTTTGCTTTAATCAAGACACACATTTAAATGCAAATCTAAATGTGTGTGAAGTTCTAATACGTTTTTTATGGTAATAAACCAATATTATTTAAGCCAGCGTCTTCAGCAAAACCAAACATCAGGTTCATGTTTTGCACAGCCTGACCTGCTGCGCCTTTTACCAGATTGTCTTGTGCAACTAGGATCACCAGTTTCGTTGGCTGTGGCTTATACAAAGCAATACGCAACTGATTTGCTCCACGTACTGAACGGGTTTCAGGTGAACTACCCGCTGGCATGACATCGACAAAGGCTTCATTGGCATAGAACTGCTCATATAGCGCTTGTAAATCTGCTGCTTGCCCTGCTTCAGTTAAATTGATATAGATGGTCGACAACATACCACGAATCATCGGCACCAAATGCGGTACAAATAAAATATGATCAAACACATTTTTTTGACCTGAAATATTTTCCAGTGCTTCGACAATTTCCGGATGATGACGATGACCTGCTACACCATAGGCTTTAAAGTTATCGGCATTTTCAGAATAAATCATTCCCAGACTGGCTTTACGTCCTGCACCTGATACACCAGATTTGGCATCGATAATAATGCTTTCAGGTTTCACCAATGCTTCAGCCGCTTTTAAAACTGGCGCCAGACCTAACTGAACTGTGGTTGGATAACACCCCGGATTCCCGATGACACTGGCCTTTTTAATTTCTTCACGATTTAGCTCAGATAAACCATAAACAGAATCTTTTAACAGTTCTGGACATGCATGTTGCATGCCATACCATTTTTCAAACTGTTCAAGATCTTGTAAACGAAAATCGGCAGCCAGGTCGATCACTTTGGTATTCGCAGCGACCAGTTCTTCGGCATGTTTCATTGCGACACCATGCGGCGTGGCAAAGAACACCACATCGCATGATTTTAATAAATCCAGACTTAAATCGGAAAACTTAAGATCGGTATGACCGCGCAAGCTCGGGAACATGTCATCTACACGACGACCTGCTTCAGTACGTGATGTCAGTGCTGTTACATTTACATCTGGATGTCGTAGCAAAAGACGCAAAAGTTCAACGCCTGTATAACCCGTACCACCCACAATACCCACTGAAATCACGATGATTACCTCAAATAAATGTTTCCTTTATAAGGCCTAGTATGACAGGAAGTTGAGGTTTTCTAAACCATTTCACTGGGGTTTGCTGGTTTTTTAATTGATCCGCAGGATAAGGCCGATTTTGATAATTAAACTTCTAAGTTGCTTAGGCTATTTTAATGAAATAATCCTAACCTATTAGTTATTGTTTTAGGCACCCCACCAATATGGCAACAGCGTATTTCTCAGTGCTTTACGATGCTGCTGGAAATGCTGATCATGCTTGGCAACTTCTGCCCAAAAGCGTGGACTATGATCAAAATGCTTTGTGTGTGCCAGCTCATGTACCACGACATAACGCGTGACTTCTTCAGGAAATAACACCAGCAGGCTGTTCAACATGATGTCATGCTTGGCTGAACAACTGCCCCACCGGGTTTTAGGTTGTCGAATGTTACAGTTTTTAAAAGGCAAATGACATTGCTGTGAGACGAGATTTAAATATGAAGGAAGCTGTTCTTTTGCGTAGGCAATCACGAAAGCTTTTAAATATTCTTCGGGATGCCGATCGCTAATCCAAAGCTGTAGATCTTCATGATCAAAAATAAAGTTGTTTTTCTGGCTTTGATAAAAAATTTGCACAGGTGCTTTTAGATTGAATAACTGCAGCTCACTCGGTAGCGTCCGGTCAATATTTTCGATTTTTTCTTGCTGGGATTGCCAGGTTTTAATCAGCCAGCTTTCAGATTGTTCAATAAAATGCCGTATCTGTTTTTTGCTGCAAAAAACCGGGGCTGTAAGGCGGATCTGGGTCGCATCGACACGCAAACGTAACCGTGTTGAACGGACATTTCGGGTGATTTGGATTTCAGGTAGGTCGGATAGGGTCATTTTTATTCTTTTGTTGAATCCTCCCCAACCCTCCTTTGTTAAAGGAGGGAGAAAAGCCTTTATTAAAATATGTAATAATGAGCCTTTCTTGCATAAAAGTTAAAGCAGGACTTTAACTTTTACTCAGAGTTTGGGTAGATTTATTTACTAAAAACTCACTTCTTTCATTTTCTACAACCTCTTTTACATTTTCTCCTAGAAGGAGAAAACCTAAGGTATGAAAGAAGTTCGTCAAACCTTAAACCGCAGTACGCTCTTCAATCCCATTATCAGTCGCAACGATTGCGATATCTGCTTTATTAATCGCAAAGATCCCATTACACACCACGCCCGGAATATCATTTAAGGTTTTTTCCAGTTCAAGCGCATTTAGAATATTCAGGTTGTACACATCTAAAATCACGTTACCGTTGTCAGTTACCACACCTTCACGATAAGCAGGATCACCACCTAAAGATACAATTTTACGCGCAACAGCAGAACGCGCCATTGGAATCACTTCTACAGGAAGCGGGAACTCACGACCCAATTGTCCAACCCATTTTGAATCATCCACGATACACACGAATTTTTTTGCAATAGAAGCAACAATCTTTTCACGTGTCAGCGCTGCGCCGCCACCTTTGATCATATGCATATGACGATCAATTTCATCTGCACCATCAACATAAGCATCCAGACCACTGACAGAGTTCATATCCACCACTTCAATGCCGAGCTTTTTCAGGCGCTGTGCAGTTGCTTCTGAACTGGCTACCGCAGCTTCTAATTGCAGCTCAGGTAATAAGTCAATTAAAAAGTTTACAGTACTGCCTGTACCTACGCCTAAAATGCCCCCTTTTGGCAAGTGTTTTAAAGCGGCTTTGGCTGCTGCTTGTTTTTTCTCATCTTGGGTTGCATATAGACTCATGGCTTCACTCAACTATTTTGGACTTTTGCAGCTTTTTTAAACCGCAAAGCCGTGTGGTTTGTTACAATAAGCCCTATTTTAAACTGTTAGATGGAAAATTAACATGCTGTCTCGTTTGGTTCGACAAATTTTACAAGCAACGGTCTACGATGTTGCAATCGAAACTCCACTCGAAGCAGCGCCACGAATTAGCGAACGACTCAATAATAACATCCGCTTTAAACGTGAAGATTTACAACCGGTTTTTTCATTCAAGCTACGCGGCGCCTATAACCGTATTAGTCAATTACCGAAATCACAAATGGAACGTGGCGTTATTACTGCTTCAGCGGGCAACCATGCACAGGGCGTGGCACTCTCAGGGAAAAAGCTGGGTATTCGCGCGATTATTGTGATGCCTAAAACCACACCGGATATCAAGGTACAGGCAGTTAAGCGTCTTGGTGGCGAAGTGGTTTTGCATGGCGATTCATTTGATGTTGCCAATAAATATGCGATTCAACGTGCCCAGGAAGATGGCATGACCTTTATTCCGCCTTATGATGATGAACTGGTGATTGCAGGCCAAGGTACGATTGCCAATGAAATTCTGCGTCAATGGCGTGATGTGGATTACGTGTTTGTCGCAGTTGGCGGTGGTGGCCTGATCGCAGGTGTTGCAGCGTATTTAGGTGATGTCGCACCACACGTTAAAGTCATTCCGGTGGAATACGATGAATCTGCCTGTTTAAAAGCTGCTTTAGAAGCCAATGAGCGTGTGATTCTTCCATCTGTGGGCTTGTTTGCTGATGGGACAGCTGTAGCCCAAATTGGGGAAAAACCTTTTGAGGTGATTCGTCTGCAAAAGTCGGACAATTCAGGCCCTATCGTGGAACCGAATGTGGTGCTAGTGAATACGGATGAAGTCTGTGCAGCGATTAAAGACACTTATGACGAATGCCGTAGCATTGTAGAACCATCTGGTGCGATGGCATTGGCCGGCATCAAAAAGTACGTGGCTGAACATGGCATCGAAGGTAAAAATATGGTGTCGATTGTCTGCGGCGCCAACATGAACTTCGACCGTTTACGTTATATCGCTGAACGTACTGAACTGGGTGAACGCAAAGAAGCAATTTTTGCCGTGACGATTCCAGAACAGAAAGGTTCATTCCTGAGCTTCTGCCGCGCATTACAAGGCCGTAATATCACTGAATTTAACTATCGTGCCAGCGATGCTTCTGCGGCACAGGTCTTTGTCGGTATTAGTCTGAAAAATGGCGAGAAAGAACGTCAGGAAATTTATGAAACCTTAAAATTCCAATATGACGTTGATGATCTGTCTGATGATGAAGTGGCCAAACTGCATATTCGTTATCTGATCGGTGGTCATGCCGATATTGAAAATGAACGCCTGTTCCGCGTGGAATTCCCGGAACGTCCTGGCGCTTTATTGATGTTCCTGGAACGTCTTGGCCCAACCCATAACATTACCCTGTTCCACTACCGTAACCACGGTGCTGCTGAAGGGCGTGTTCTGGTGGGTCTTGAAGCGACCGATGCACAACAGAATCCGGATGGCTTGGTTGAAACTCTCGAAACGATTAACTATCCATATCAGGAAATTACCAATAATCTCGGTTATCAACGCTTCTTGAAGTAATTCTTTCAAATATAAACCGCCTTTCGAGGCGGTTTTTTAGGATAATATTCTATGCAGATTTAAAAGTGCATCATCAATGAAAACCCCAATTATCCGTTAATTTTCAATCTTGTTACAATCAAAAATAATTACAAAAACAGAATCTTAAGATATAAATATCACTTTTATTATTATTTTGCTCACCACTTTATTTGTCTATTTATACGGCTATCCAGCATACAAATTAAATCAAGAAGAAGATCGTGTTCGAATAAGTATGAAAAATATTCCCAGTAATGCAACCGCAAACAACCTCCGCAACATCGCAGGTGTAGAGGCACATTCAGAAATACACAACCAATATCCCAAATTCGTTGTTTATATTTT
>NZ_JBAPXX010000077.1:0-16208 GCF_049284435.1 Acinetobacter sp.
TCTCGAAGATATCGACGTCCTGCATTGGCATGGTGATACCTTTGATTTACCGGAACAGGCTGAATTACTGGCCAGCTCTGATCTTTATCCAAATCAGGCCTTTCGGGTAGGACAGAACATTATGGCACTACAATTCCATGCTGAAGTGGCCAGTGAAAGTTTAGAGAAATGGCTAATTGGACATACCTGTGAGTTACGCAAAGCCCAGATCAATATTCCTGCATTGCGAGCGGATCATCAAAGCTATGCGCCCGCGCTTGAACAGGCAGCCAGTTCGGTATTGATGCATTATTTAGAAAACCTGCAACTTAAATAACCGTAATAAAAAAGCACCCAGTTGGGTGCTTTTTTAATTTGTCATTCTTACTTTTTCGGAGCAGGTACAGAAGCTTCAGTGGTAATGTTCACTGTAATTTTATCGCCCACATTTGGAACATAACCGCCTACCCCAAAGGCTGAACGATTAAATGAAGTGGTTGCATTGAAACCAATCGTTTGTAATTTAGTCATTGGATGTACGCCTTGTTTATTTAAAACTGCATCCAGTACCACAGGTTTAGTGACATCTTTCACGGTTAAGTTGCCGGTGATTTTGTACTTGTTTTTGCCTAAAGCTTGAACTTTAGTACTTTTAAAAGTGATATTCGGATATTTGACAGCATCAAAAAATTCTGCTGTCTTAATATGGTCATCCAGTGCTTTCACATTCGTATTAATGCTTGCAACTGGGATGTTCACATTGACCGAAGAATTCGCAGGTTTTTCATTATCAACATTAATCGTACCCTGGATGTCACTGAAGTTTGCAGATGGTGTAGAGAAACCAAAGTGGCTCCAAGAGAAAACAGTTGCTGAATGGGTCGGGTCAATCGTATAGGCCACTGGTTTTGCCATAGAAACTGTTGCTACAGATGCGACCGCCAAGCCTAATGCTAATATTTTGAAATTCATGTTTTTATCTCACGTTTTGGATGTTATTAAGTGTATAGAATCTGGAACCGTTTACAGCCCTAAAGATAAAACGTTTTGTTGCAGCGATGAAACGATAAAATTGTAAGTTATTTTTTTAATTTTTGAGCTTTAATCCATATGGTACTGGATGAATCCAGTTTTCTTGGCGACTTTGTTATACAACGCTTGCGCCTGATGGTTTGATTCCTGAGTCAGCCAGTAGACCCGGTCGCAATTACGCTGCTGTGCTACCTGATAGACATGCTGAATCAACTTTCGCGCCACACCCTGTCCCCGATAGTCCGGATGGGTAAATAGATCCTGCAAATATGCATAAGGTCTTACTGTCCAGCTACTATTATGTTCAATGACATGCACAATCCCTACGACCTTTCCATCAATCAAGGCCGCAAAACCGTACATTGAATCTAATTCATAATTGGTTAATTTATCCCAGGTATTTTCACTTACCTCTTCACAGATTTGCGTCTGATAAAAGCGTTGATAGTCTTGCCATAAAAATAGCCATTCCGGCTGTGATATTTGCTCTAGAGATTTGATCTGGATCTGGGGCTGTATATTCATGTTTAACCGCTTCTTTGGCTTATTTCTTTAATTTAAGTCGTTTCAATAGTGGTCGCTGAATTTTTATAGCGGCCTAAACTTAGCTTTATCTCATCTGGTGCTCATAAGCAACCTATCAGATGAAAATCATCCGATATAAAAAAAGCCCCAATTAGGGACTTTTCACGCTTTATATTTAAAGTTTTTCAACCAGAATACGATCAACCTGTTTTAGGCCAGTCGTCTTTTCATGATTTTTACGACGCACTTTAATGACCTTTTCTTCGGCTAATTCTTGCAGCATTAAATCAACTGCAACCATCGCTTCAAGAGGTAACTCCTGTCCGATCCACTTGAGTTCGCCTGCATCCATTAAAGTAATTTCATCGTTAATTTGTTCATACAAGCTCATGCTCATCTCACTCTTTCATTTCGACTATGGGAGAACTTTCTAACGGTTGCCACATGAAAACAACGTTAAAAAGTGAAAAAACAAAAGACGCCCCAAAACTGGAGCGCCTTTTAAAAAAACGCCTAATCAGTTGATTATGCAGTAATCTCTTTTACAGCTGCAACCACTGCTTCAGTGGTAATCCCGAAGAACTGGAACAAGTCTTTTGCAGGTGCAGATTCGCCATAAGTAGTCATACCGATGACGCGACCATCAAGACCTACAAATTTCCACCAATAGTCTACATGAGCAGCTTCAACAGCAACACGTGCACGAATATTTGATGGCAGAACCGCTTCACGATAAGCAGCATCTTGCTTCATGAATTCTTCAGCACATGGCATAGACACTACACGCACGCCTTCAAGCTGTGCATAAGCTTCCATTGCCAGAGATACTTCAGAACCAGTTGCGATGATGATGGCTTTCAATTCACCTTTTTCTTCAGCCAATACATAACCACCTTTCGCAGCGTTCTCAATTTGAGCTTGAGTACGGGTTTGGAATGGCAAGTTCTGACGAGAGAAGATCAATGCGGTTGGACCTTCAGCACGCGTTAATGCAGATTTCCAAGAAATTGCTGCTTCAACGGTGTCACATGGACGCCATGTGTTCAGGTTTGGCGTACCACGAAGTGATGCGATCTGCTCAACAGGTTGATGCGTTGGACCATCTTCACCCAGACCAATTGAGTCATGCGTATACACATGGATCACGCGCTGTTTCATCAATGCAGACATACGTACGGCATTACGTGCATATTCCATAAACATCAGGAATGTTGCTACATAAGGGATAAAACCGCCATGCAGTGCAACACCATTCGCGATTGCAGTCATACCGAATTCACGTACGCCATAGTGTACGTAGTTACCCGCCGGATTGTCCTGTACGCCTTGCGCACCTTTCCACAGGGTCAGGTTAGAACCTGCAAGATCCGCAGAACCACCTAGAACTTCTGGCAATAATGGAACAAGTGCTTGCAATGCATTTTGGCTCGCTTTACGCGTCGCAATCGTCTCAGCTTTGGCATTCACTTCTGCAATATAGGCATCCGCTTTTGCAACGAAGTCAGCCGGTAATTCACCAGATAAACGACGTTTAAGCTCAGCTGCTTCAGTTGGATATTTTGCAGCATAAGCAGCAAATGTTTCGTTCCAAGCTGCTTCTGATTCAGCACCTTTAGCTTTCGCATCCCAAGCTGCATACACGTCTTCAGGAATCACAAATGCTTCGTCAGTCCAGCCTAGTGCTTGACGAGTCAAGACGATTTCGTCATGACCGAGTGGTGCACCATGACTGTCTTCTTTACCTTGCTTGTTTGGTGAACCCAAACCAATCACGGTTTTACAAATAATGATGGTTGGTTTAGCAGTTTCAGCTTTCGCCTCAACAGTTGCCTGACGGATTGCATCTGCATCGTGACCATCAACTTTAATCACTTGCCAGCCGTACGCCAGGAAGCGTTGTTCTGTATCGTCAGAGAACCAGCCTTCCACTTCACCATCAATCGAAATGCCATTGTCGTCATAGTAAGCAATCAGTTTGCCCAGACCCAATGTTCCTGCCAAAGAACATGCTTCGTGAGAAACACCTTCCATCAAACAGCCATCGCCCAAGAAGCAGTAAGTGAAGTGATCTACAACTTGAATGTCATCTTTGTTGAATTGTGCAGCTAGAGTTTTTTCAGCCAGCGCAAAACCAACAGCATTCGCGATGCCTTGACCTAAAGGACCAGTCGTCGTTTCAATCCCTGGTGCATAACCCAATTCCGGGTGGCCAGGTGTTTTAGAATGAAGTTGACGGAATGCTTTTAGATCTTCAATCGAAAGATCGTAGCCCGTTAAATGAAGAAGCGCATATTGAAGCATAGAGCCATGGCCATTTGACAATACAAAACGGTCACGGTTTGCCCAATTCGGGTTGGTCGGGTTGTGGTTCATGAATTCACGCCAAACCACATCAGCGATATCTGCCATCCCCATTGGAGCACCTGGATGTCCTGAGTTTGCTTTTTGCACAGCATCCATTGCCAATACACGAATTGCATTTGCAATACGACGTTCATTAAGCGGGGTTGTCATAAATCAGAGTCCAAAATATTCAGAAATAGGAAATGATGAAAAGACTTTCAAAACTGCTGTCTATTGTCTTAAAAAAACAGCGAGGGGTAAAGACCAACCAACAATATTTATCAGTTTATTGAGTGTCTCTTGCCTTATCGTACAATTATTCCACATTTCTTCTTTAGCTTCGATTCGCTCTACTGGTTTTCAGATTGAATTATCCTGCATTTCGAAAGCGGCTTTAGTTTCTGTATCTGAATTTTAAGCTGATAGACAGGATTGAATTTATGCTGATTTTGTTTCTATTTCATATGACTCACATCAGTATTTCTGAAGAAAATCTATACAATTAACTAAACTAGTCATGATGTAATTTGTACTAAATTTTATAAAATATTGGCAGGATTGTTTGATATACAGGTGGAATCTAATTTGCTTAGGCTAATTTCCAACCTCGGCAGACTTATTGTCCCTGACAGTCTTTAGGCAAATAGCGCTGCTGAATATCAGTGGAATAACATTTGCCACTGTGAACATCAAAAGCGACTGATTTCCCGCGAATCGCAGCATCTACTCCCTGCTCTCGTATCTTGAACTCTATCCGGCAAGCGGCATTAATGATCACTTTTTCGATATATTGACCATGCCCACCAATCTCGCGTCCAGCATCACAGTGTTGATCCGAAGCAATAAACTGGGTTCGATATGCTCCAGCTTGCTCAAACACTTCTGCTAATTGATTACGCACGACATAAGCTTGATAACTCATAAATGCCATCGTCACTAAAATCGCGATGATGATGAGCACGATCAGCACTTCAATCAGGGTAAATGCCTTTTGATACATGATTTCTGATCTCCGTACAGTCTTGCTCCAAGAAGTCCATAGCAAAAGATGTCGCCATTCCTAACCAGCTTATGTGGAAGACTTAGGCTAATATGAAGATATACACGAACATCAACAAGACATTTGGTCGGAAGGCGCACAGTCTGAATCTGCTTTATTAATGTAATGATCACTTGCTTAAGTAAATTTTGAATTTTGAGCTTTGTATTTTTCTATTGTCTATTTTTTTAAGATTTAATCGGAAATCTAAGCATTTAATTTTCTGACAGTCTGACGGATTAAAATATTGTTGCTTCATATTCCTTCATCAATAATGCTGTCTAAATAGACATATCAATTTTTTTAATTCTATTAATCAATTAAAAACACAATAATTTGAAACAATTTCGACCAATTTTGTCGTGTTAAGCTAGTCCTAGAGCGCAACTCGATGTAACATATCGGGTCTTTAAAATTAACTGTGATAGGACTATGCGCGAGTACGCTGTATTTACTTCGGAATCTGTAAGCGAAGGCCATCCAGATAAAATGGCTGACCAAATCAGTGACGCTATTTTGGATGCAATCTTAAAAGAAGACCCATATGCACGGGTTGCTTGTGAAACGCTTGTAAAAACAGGTGCGGTTGTACTTGCCGGTGAAATCACAACGACAGCAAATGTTGATTTTGAGGCAATTGTACGTCATACCGTAAACGGAATTGGTTATCACCATTCTGATCTTGGCTTTGATGGCTCGACCTGTGCCGTGATCAACATGATTGGTAAACAGTCACCTGAAATTGCTCAGGGTGTAGACCGCCAGAAACCTGAAGATCAGGGTGCCGGCGACCAAGGTTTAATGTTCGGTTATGCAAGCCGCGAAACTGATGTATTAATGCCTGCGCCGATTTCATATGCGCATCGCTTGATGGAAAAGCAGGCTGAATTACGCCGTAATGGCACCTTGCCATGGTTACGCCCAGATGCAAAAAGTCAGGTAACTTTTGCTTATGAAAATGGCGTACCAGTTCGTTTAGATGCAGTCGTTCTTTCGACTCAACATGATCCTGAAATCACTCAAGCGAACCTGAAAGAAGCTGTGATTGAAGAAATCGTGAAGAAAATCATTCCTGCTGACATGTTCCATGGAGACACCAAATTCCACATCAACCCAACGGGTATGTTTGTGATCGGCGGTCCTGTGGGTGACTGTGGTTTGACTGGCCGTAAAATTATCGTAGATACCTACGGTGGTATGGCACGTCACGGTGGTGGTGCTTTCTCTGGTAAAGATCCATCTAAAGTTGACCGCTCTGCTGCGTACGCAGGTCGTTATGTGGCGAAAAACATCGTTGCTGCTGGCCTGGCTGACAAGTGTGAAATTCAGGTATCTTATGCGATTGGTGTTGCTGAGCCAACTTCAATTTCAATCAATACCTTCAATACTGCAAAAGTCTCTGAAGAATTGATTATTGCACTGGTTCGTGAACATTTCGACTTACGTCCATATGGCATTACCCGTATGCTTGACCTGATCCAGCCGATGTATAAGCAAACTGCTGCTTATGGTCACTTCGGTCGTGAAGGTTCAGATACTGCCTTTACTTGGGAAAAAACTGACAAAGTGGAAGCGCTTAAAGCCTCTGCTGGTCTATAAATTTTTCTTAAAAAAAAAGCCCGCACAGTGTGGGCTTTTTTAATGTCTTTAATTTTTTCATTTTTAGAATTATCTCTGGTTCGCGATAACAAATATTTAAATACCAAGCTTCATACTATAACCTGCCTTTCGAACAATACTTTTGAAACTCCCTCTTTTTGAATATCATTACTCTATGAAACTTAAAACAACTTCCGACTGAGCCATTACAGTATAAGTATCGAAAAAAGTTACAGTTAATCAACAAATATTGATCTATTTGCTAGCATAAATCTAAATAAATGGCTGCTAAATTAGATTGCAGCTCTACAACAACAAAAGGATATTACTCGATGAATAAATTACTAATTGCTTTAGGTTTGGCAACCACTGTTGCCTTAGTCGGCTGTAGTAAAGAAGAAGCGCCTGAAACCGGTGCAACCACAGGTGAGCATTTAGAAAATGCAGCTAATCAAGCCGGTCATGATATGGAAGATGCCAGCCGTGAGGCTGAGGTAGAAACCGAACGAGCAATGGATAATGCCGCAGAAAATACTGCTCAGGCAGCGGACGAAGCAGCTGCTGCAACGTCCAGAGCAGCAGATGCCACTGCGGAAGCAGCACGTAAAGCAACTGCAGCAACTGCAGCGGCAGTTGAAGAAGGTGCTGGAGAAGTTCGAGAAAAAGCTGAAAACTGATTTTAGCATTCAGTTTGATGTTTAAAAGCCTGCGATTGCAGGCTTTTTTTATCAGAGATGATTTTAAATATCGAATTATCTAAATTGAAATTGCATTATTTCTTGATGGGAGCAAATTTTTATCTCGTCAATCAATAAGATCAAATAAATTGATAAAACTTATCAAGTATTAGAATGACTTAATTGTGATTCACTAGGCAAAATGAGCTGCATTTAAACTGAAATTCAGTAGAATACCAGCCTTTATTTTTAAAATTTAATCTCCCATGTCAGTCATTGTTGCTGCTTCCCAACGGTCGAATATTTCGGTCTGGGCAGCTTTTATCTTGCTTATCATAGGTACAATCGGTGCCTATCAAATCGTAGGCTTAAATCAAGCCCTATTATTTTTGGTTGGTGGTGCACTGGGTATGACCCTGTACCATGCTTCATTTGGTTTTACTTCGAGCTGGCGTGTTTTTATCAAGGAACGTCGCGGTCGTGGTTTACGCGCGCAGATGATTATGCTAGCTCTGGCAGTTTTGCTGTTCTTCCCCGCTTTAGGTGCAGGTGAATTGTTCGGCAACCCAGTTAAAGGTAACGTTAATCCTGTTTCCGTGTCAGTCATGATTGGCGCCTTTATTTTCGGTATTGGTATGCAGCTCGGTGGCGGTTGTGCATCAGGTACGCTATATACCGTGGGTGGCGGTAGTGCACGTATGTTGGTAACGCTGCTGTTTTTCTGTTTGGGTTCGCTGATTGCGACCTCGCATCTTGACTGGTGGTTTGCCCTGCCTCATCTGGAGCCTATTTCACTGGTAGAAAGTTTAGGCGTCCTCCCTGGATTGCTGTTGAGCTTTATCGTTTTTGCCATCATTGCTGCGTTGACTGTTTATTTTGAAAAGAAACGTCATGGCAGCTTGGAAATTGAGCCAAGCAGTGAACATCAGGGCTGGAAGCGCTTTGTTCGTGGTCCCTGGCCTCTGATTTGGGGAGGTGTTATCCTGACCTTGCTCAATTTTGCGACTCTGGCACTGGCAGGTCGTCCTTGGGGCGTGACCTCTGCGCTGGCAGTTTGGGGTGCCAAAGGTGCTACGCTCATGGGTGTTGATGTGGCTGCCTGGGATTATTGGCAAAAAGCTGGAAATGCCAAAGCGCTTGCAGAATCGTTATGGTTTGATATTACCTCAATGATGAACTTCGGTATCATGCTGGGTGCTTTGTTGGCAGCAAGTTTGGCAGGTAAATTTGCTCCGAATTTCAATATTCCAAAACGTTCACTGATTGCTGCTGTTGTAGGTGGCTTAATGCTGGGCTATGGCGCACGCTTAGCTTATGGTTGTAATATCGGTGCATATTTCAGTGGGATTGCATCTGGTAGTCTGCATGGCTGGTTATGGCTGGTGTTTGCCTTTATCGGCAATGGCATTGGAGTAAAACTTCGTCCGATCTTCTTCCCGGATGAAAAACCGCAGCCTGAAAAACTGACCGGTTGCTAATGATTAAAATCAAAAAAGCCCATCAATTTGATGGGCTTTTTTCTGTCTTTAAGATTTACAGTGCAGCTTTTAAATTACAGCCATAACCCATGGTCTGCTGAACCTGACGATAGGTCGTATAACGATCCAGAATAAAAGTATAAAAATGATCGGCATCAGAGAAATTGGCTTTTAAATTTTCATTCTTGGCATTAGGCAGTTTGATGTCATTGACCAGTTCCAAATTGTAATGTCCCAAACGGTACATATCGGCAAAATAACTATTCATCATATCGCAATAAGCAATTTTACTGGGTTTTAATGCGGTACTGCTGACAAGATGCTGGTTCAAGCTTTGCAAATTATTGACATCTAAAGGAAACTGGTGTGCGAAAGCAATGCTTTCGACTTTCTTAAATTTCTGAAAGTCCTGGGCTAACTGAACATTGAGTGCATCAAAACGTTGCTGCAGTTCCTGTGCGGTCTGAACCTGATATTTGGCTGGATCTACGACCGGTTTTTGTGGTTGTTCCGAACATGCAGTTAATCCAGTGAGCAGTGCTAATGACGTTAGCCATACCTTCATGTTTATACACTCAATTTAAATATACCAACACTTATTATGCCTGAAAGCAGCCTGATGTATTGTTTAAAGTATTTTCTCATTCATATAACGCCAGTAGCGCTTTGGCACATATTGAATATGCAATTTCATGTTCTTGCGCGCCTGAATGTTCACACTGTTAAAATAGTCTTTCCAGAGCTGATCATATAGCAGCTCTTGATCATCCAGTTCAATACTGAATGACTGACTATGACCAATCCGGATTTGTGGATCGATTATTTCAGCGTTCATTTCGACCTGATGCACCTGCTTTAAATCATAATAAATACCGTAATTACGCCGCTCATCATAAATCAGCCAGCTTTGATCCTGATAACGCTTCTGAAAATGTCGGGAAATAATTGGCAAGACATTAAAATCCGGTCTGACCAAACTCAGAAACAAGCCATCTTTGGCTTTTTTAAAGCGTACAAAAGCCTCCATGCGATGCTTTTCCCGTCCCACTTGCTTGGCCCATTGCGACATACCAATCACCGCAGCATGACCATAATCTTTATCGACTGGACGCTGGTTTTGAAATACATAGATTGCAAAATCAAAAAGAGTCTGGAACGCTGCTTCCTGTTCTGACAGAAAAGTATAATAAAAAGCACGCAAACTGCTGGAAGATATTTTCTGCTTTAATCCCTGCCAGACCCGTTGCCCATGCTGATCATTCGCGACGACATGAATAAACTCATCAAACAGGCCATTTTGCGCTTGAGGATTGGCCGTCACTATCACGTTAAATTCTTTAAACTCGAAAGCACGGAATACACAACTGAGCAGACCGGTCATGCTGCCATCAAAGCAATAACTGGCCACTAGAAACCAAATCCTAATTGAGGCGAAAGTTGCTGCTGATATTTGGATTGCCCTGACATCAAAATTTGCTGGCGGATCTGATAGGACTGCTGATCTTTCTTAAATTTCGGTGTATCTGCACAGCGAATAAAATGCTGCGCCCGGTTATAAGCCACGCCCATGCGTTTTAGCTGGTCACTATGAATCTGTCCAAAACGGCGTGCCTGTACAATTTTCTGCGCAGAACGCACACCTATGCCGGGTACCCGTAGAATCATTTTATATTCGGCACGGTTAATATCTACCGGAAAGACTTCAGGATGACGCAAGGCCCAACTGAGTTTGGGATCAATATCCAGCTCCAGATTCGGATGCTGCTCATCGACAATTTCATCAGCAGAAAAGCCGTAAAAACGCATCAGCCAGTCGGATTGATACAGGCGGTTTTCTCTTAATAATGGCGGTGCTGAGCCGATGGCGGGTAAGGCTTTATCTTCAGGATTAATCGGGATATAACCAGAGAAATACACCCGCTTCAGCTTGAATTCCTTGTAATGCCGGTCAGCCATCAAAATAATGTCCTGATCGGTTTCACTATGCGCGCCCACCACCATTTGTGTAGTTTGTCCGGCAGGTACAAATTTTGGAACGGAATTGATCAGCTTGCGTTCATCTTTAAGCTGGATCAACCGGTCACGCACAATGCCCAAGTCTTTTTGTACTTCAGCATGAGTTTTCTCAGGCGCAAATTTTTGCAGTCCCGCTTCCGTCGGCATTTCCAGGTTAATACTCATACGGTCGACATACAGTCCGGCTTCGGTAATGATTTCCTGCGAGGCACCCGGAATGGTTTTCAGATGAATATAGCCATTAAAGTTTTCTTCGAGTCTAAGTTTTTTGACCACCTGTAGCATCCGCTCCATGGTGTGATCGGCCGATTTAAAAATCCCTGAACTGAGAAACAGACCCTCAATATAATTACGCCGATAAAAGTTCATGGTCAGATCGACGACTTCCTGCACGGTAAATGCTGCACGCTGGACGTCATTGGAACGGCGCGAGACACAATAGGAACAGTCAAAAATACAGACATTAGAAAACAGAATTTTCAGCAAGGAAACACAGCGGCCATCTTCGGTATAACTATGGCAGATGCCATTCCCGGTATTGCCCACGCCCTTGTCTTTATTTTTACGGTTGCTACCGCTGGATGAGCACGACACATCATACTTGGCAGCATCAGCTAAAATTTGCAGTTTTTCACGGATACGATCAGACATGAACTCAGAGAATATGTGACCAAAAAGCTATTATAAAGCGTTCAATTCTAGGCTAATAAAAGTTCTATCTTCTTGGCGACGTAGCATGTCGCAAGAAATGTAAATAACACGTAACCCATGCTGCAGTATTTCAAAATAAAATAACCAATATGATTTGCTTAATTTGGTACTCAAAGGCAAAGTAACAACATAACTAGGAGCAAATCTATGTCTTTATTAGAAAATCTCGGAATTAAACATCCTATTTTCTTGGCACCGATGGCAGGTGTCTCTACACCTGAGCTTGCAGCCGAAGTGTCCAATCAGGGCGGTTTGGGTTCACTAGGCCTGGGAGCCAGCAGTATTGATGCAGGGCGACAACAAATTTTAAAAACCCGGGAACTGACAGATTGCCCTTTTCAGGTCAATTTTTTCTGTCATGACAGTGTGCCTGTAGATGAAACTGTAGCGCAGGCATGGATTGCACAGTTTAAAGATAAATTTGCCGAATATGGCGCTCAGGCACCGGATCATTTGGAGTGTATTTATCCGAGTTTTAAAGATAATGATGACTTCCTGAATCTGGTATTGGAAACCAAACCGCGAGCGGTCAGCTTTCATTTTGGGATTCCACATCCGCATCAGATTCAAGCCCTAAAACAGGCCGGGATTCTGACTATAGTATCTGCAACCAATTTTGCCGAAGCTAAAGCCATTGAAGCTGCCGGAATTGATATCATTATTGCACAGGGTATTGAAGCTGGCGGCCATCGCGGAATTTTCAGCACCAAGTTTGATGCTTCAGTCAAAACTTCCAATCTGGTGAAGCTGATCAAACAGCATTCTTCCCTGCCGATTGTAGCGGCCGGCGGGATTATGACGGGTGAACAAGCGCGTCAAATGATGGATTTCGGTGCAGATGCCGTGCAACTTGGGACTGCATTTGTGCAATGCAAATCCTCCAATGCCAATGATGCCTATCGTAAAGCCTTATTTTCCAAGCCACTCACTCAAGTCAGTGCCAGTATTTCCGGTCGTCCTGCACGCGGCATCATTAACCACTGGCATATTGAAGTGGATACACCCGATCGGCTGGATGTTCCGGCTTATCCATATACTTATGATCTGGCCAAACAATTGCACGCTGCTGCCACCAAACATGGGGATCAAGGTTATGGCGCATTCTGGGCAGGTTCAAATGTGGCACAGATTCGTGAAATGGAAGCCTCCGATCTGATTAACCAGCTCATACTGGAAATGAAGCATCTTTAATCATTGAATCATAAAAAAACCTCTCCACATGGAGAGGTTTTTAATTTATCTAGAATTAGCGTGTGACACGATGCCAGGCATCTTTAACTGCAAATTTAGCTTCTTCCCAGTTGAGGCGGGATTCACCTTTTAACTGTTCCCACTTGGTACGCAGTTCAGGTTCGGCACGATCAAAATCCGTATCATGCTCATACATCGGACGGTTTTCATAACCGACCCGATAAGCGCCGCGATAATCACGGTCATAATCTAGATCGCTATATGTGCTACGCGTTTCATTGAAATACGGGCGATTATGATACTCATCTCTCCAGTAATTATCTTCTGCACTTAAATGATCTGGATGTCGATAATTATCTGCCTCAGGCAAGTTCTCTGGATGCTGGTAATTATCTGCCTTTTTCTCATGATCAGGCGTTGCAATGTCATTACCTGCAATACCGCCAACCACTCCACCGATAATACCACCCACCACTGCACCTGGAGGGCCACCCACCAGACCTGCAACTGCGCCTACAGCCGCTCCGCCTAGAGTACCGGCACTGGTCGCAGCCAGATTATCCTCACCTTCATTCATGTCAGGAACACGAGGATTATCTTTCACGGGTGTATTCAAATCTGGACGCGCATTGGTATCAGTCGGATTGATATTCAAGCCTTCACTGCGTTCTTGTGGCAATTCCGTTGACGTTTTATGGCTAAACTCTGTGACTGGACGATTGGTATTTGTCATTACAGATCTCCCTCAATGATGACGATAAACAAGATGGATCACATCTGGTTCATATCTGGATAGATTCATCATAGAGGAAGCTTGAGTAAGCAATGTCCAAGTCCTGTCCAGTTTAAGTGAACAAACTGTGCTGCTATGTATTAGACAAGCTGAAGTGTAAACAGAATGCAAAAATCAGCCTGCTCAAGATAAAAAAGGTAGGGATTTCATGCAAAAAATATTACATGATTTGTTGAATTTTGCCTGTCTTTACTTGGTTTCCAGTAAATTCACCTGCTCGACCTGCACATCATTCATGGTTAAACCATGTTCTAGCAGTGCATTAAAATAATCCTCTACCATACGATACTGATCAGCGGTATTTTCAACCTGATACATGTTCTGGCGAAACTCGTTGCTGGAGCGCAGACCTTTGGTGTACCAGGCAATATGCTTACGGGAAATTCGGCAACCGGAATACTCGCCATAGAATTCGTACAATTCTGTCAAATGTCCCAACAGCACATCTTTCACTTCTGTAATACTTGGTGCATCAAGATGTTGACCGGTTTTTAAATAATGGGCAATTTCACGAAAAATCCAGGGCCGACCTTGTGCTGCACGACCAATCATAATTGCGTCTGCACCGGTATAATCCAGCACGTATTTGGCTTTTTCCGGACTGTCGATATCACCGTTGGCAATCACTGGAATATTCAACATTTCTTTTACATCTTTGATCAAGGCATAACGCGCAGTATTCAGGTACATATCTTCACGGGTACGGCCATGCAAAGCCAGTCCTGCAATCCCGGCTTCTTCAGCCCGTTTGGCGACCCGCATAATATTTTCCTGGCCGTTCAAATAGCCAAGACGGGTTTTTAAGGTCACTGGCACATCAACTGCAGCCACAACTACATCTAAAATACGCGCAACTAGATCTTCATCCTGCAACAAAGCTGAACCGGCGAGTCGGTTACAGACCTTTTTGGCTGGGCAGCCCATATTAATATCAACAATTTGTGCACCATTTGCCACCTGATAACGTGCCGCTTCAGCCAGATCATGGGGATCTGAACCAGCAATCTGCGCTGAAATCGGTGCCAACTCTCCATCAAAATTGGCACGATATAAACTCTTTTTACTCATGCGCAAAGTTTTGTCAGACGTCATCATTTCACTGACCGCATGGCCTGCACCAAAATATTTGCACAAGGTTCTAAACGGACGGTCGGTCACACCTGCCATGGGGGCCACCCAAAGCTTCCTATCTATTGATCTTCCAAACAATTCTTCAATTACATTGTTTTTGTTCAAAATCTTTAACCTCGTTTAACTTCGTTTAGTCGCTTCGTATTGACTTTTAGTGTCCTTTGATTGCACCCTACTTGCACCCCAATATTTTAATGGTGCAAATTCATGGGAACAGTCACTAAGCGACAAACAAAAGACGGCACAACCCGGTATAGAGCTCAAGTCCGTGTACAACGTCAAGGCTACCCTGAATTCAAACAATCCAAGACTTTCAGCAAAAAGTCATTAGCTGAGGATTGGATCAAACGCACGGAAGCAGAAATCGAATTGCACCCTGAAAAAATGTTGAATCCGGCGGTGCAAATAAAGCACAAAACGCTCAGGGAGTTCATTTGTCAGTATTTGGAAGAAGCAGACAGCTTTGCCAGGACAAAAACAGGAGCACTACAGCACATCGCTAGTTTAGATATTTCTGAGAAGAATATCTATTCTTTAACACGACAAGACTTTTCTGATTATGCAATTATGCGAAGAAAAGGCGATCCAGTTAAAGGAACTGATGGTGTTGCACCTGCCACCATCTTAAAGGACTTAAGCCATATCAAGGCTGTCATCGTTCATGCAGAGTTTGTATGGGGTGAACCTTTAGAGACTGTGCTAATCGAATTTGAAAAAGCCATGATTGGTTTACAGAAGTCTCGCATCGTGACCAGATCCAAACAGCGTGACCGCTTGCCTACGGCGGAAGAACTTCAAATGCTGACCAACTATTTCTATAAAAGCTGGAAACGGGTCAAGAACTCAACGCCGATGCACCTGATTATGTGGTTTGCCCTCTACACTGCCCGTCGTGAAGATGAGCTGTGTTCATTGCGCCTGGATGATTACGATGATTTAAATAGTCAGTGGTTAGTCAGAGATGCTAAAAATCCGAATGGTTCCTTGGGTAATCATAAGTATGCTCACATGGAACCAAGAGCCATCAATATGATTGATGAGTTTATGAAGCCAGAAGTCCGGGATCGAATGCTTGCCTTGGGATATGACAAGAATATTTTAATTCCAGTGAATACCCGTACCGTGTCTACATACTTTACCCGGGCGTGTAATGCCTGTGGTATCACTGACCTAAGATTCCATGATCTACGCCATGAAGCTGCAACCCGTTATGCAGAAGATGGCTTTACCATTCCCCAGCTGCAAACTATTACCCTTCATGAATCCTGGAATACCCTTAAGCGCTATGTGAATCTTAAAAAACGTGGTATTCGATTAGAATTTGAGGAAGCAATCCGTGTTGCTGAGGAAAACTATAATAGCTATTACAAGGAATGGAGTAAGAAACAGCGATATATGGCATTGGTTGATAAGAATGATGCTTTTGAGGATGAGGGTGTAATTAATGTTGAATTTAATTTCATCAAAAAACATTTAGATCTGTTTATTGAGATCCATCAGAACAATAAATATTTTAAACGCCTGCATGTGAATAAGTTGAATAGTAATAATCCATTCGCCTGGGATAATTCCAATAACAGATTTGTGGCTCATGATATTCAATTAGCTTGGGAAGACTGGTTTACTGAGAATGGAAAAGTAGACTGGGATGAATTACCGGAAGGAGGTACGCATTTTGGAATTAGGGATCTTAC
>NZ_JBAPXX010000078.1:0-21039 GCF_049284435.1 Acinetobacter sp.
TGACTATAATTTGCGCCTTTCCAATTTATTCATTCAGGTAGGCTATGGCCAATAAAGAGGAACTCATCGAGTTCGAAGGCGTTGTCACCGAGACGCTTCCTAATACTATGTTCCGTGTACGTTTAGAGAACGGTCACGAAGTGATTGCCCACATCTCTGGTAAAATGCGTAAACACTATATCCGTATTTTAACGGGCGACAGTGTGAAGGTTGAAATGACACCTTATGATTTGACTAAAGGTCGTATCACATATCGTGCACGCTAAGTTTTAGCGCAAGCAAAAGCCACTTTTAGTGGCTTTTTTTATTACTTCAATTATTTATCAATCAATAAAATAATTTGACACAGGCCTATAAATTCACAACTATTCATTGAATTAAAAACAACATGTATAAGAACAATGAATATGAAATGCTTGTCCCTACTTTCCAGCTTGTTTCTCGTTGCCTGTGCCACGGGCGGCAATCAGCATCTGCATCAGTCTCTACAACCTTATATGGGTCAAACTGCCGCACAGGTTCGTAGCCAGCTTGATCTTCGTGCAATCGGATTCAAGACCTCCCAGAAACCGATTCAAACCGATTCAAACCGCAGAATCTCTCAGCTACACTATTTTTCAGGATATAAATATTTCGATGGGCACACCGAATATTAGTCAGAGCATCTCGATCGGTGCACCAATGCCGATGCCCTCAAATGGTGGTTATAACATTGAGATGAAATGCCAAATCTGGTTTGACCTAAAAGATGAAATTGTTCAAGCCATCCGCTCTACCGGTAGAGCTTGCTAAGCTGTACTCATCGAGTTCAAAGTCTGGATCAGATTAAATCAGGGATCAACCTCACCATGCTAAACTTCTACCGTGTATCAAATCACAACAGTATTTTTGCACGGAATGCGCTTACACTCATTTTATTTGGTGTGAGGACAGCTCATGAAGTTCACACTGATTTTAGTATGCTGCACAGCATTGGGTTTGCTTAGTGCATGCAGCACCACCTCCTCAACGACTGCACAGCGTGATGCCTATTTACAACAGTTCATTGGGCAAAGCAGCCAACTGATCGATCAAACTCTGGATCTAAAACGTTTAGGTTACCAGCAGATCAGTGGGCCTGAACGCAGCGCCAAGCAATTAAGCTATGTGGTACAACGCCCCATTAGCATTCCTTTGCCTGTAGCGCAGTTTCCTGCTACAGGGACAGGCACTGTACCTATTCCAGTGTCAGTAAGCCCTGCCGGCGGCTACGATGTCAAATTGCAATGTAAAATCACCTTCTTACTCAAAGATAATATCGCGACCGCGGTACGTACCACAGGCCGAACCTGTTAAGCGGTTTGGATTTTGATATACCCATCATAAAAAAACGCAGCTCAAGGCTGCGTTTTTTTAATCGGAACAGACTTAGTTCAATGCAGCAACGACCGCTTGACCCATTTCAACCGTGCCGACTTTTTGCATGCCTTCAGACATGATATCTGCCGTACGCAAGCCTTGATCCAAGACTTGGCCTACTGCATCTTCAATGGCTTTGGCAGCCGCTTCTTCACGGAAGGTATAACGCAGCATCATCGCCACCGAAAGAATCGTTGCCAATGGATTTGCCAGGTTTTGACCGGCGATATCCGGTGCAGAACCATGACAAGGCTCATACATGCCTTTGCCATTTTCATCCAGAGATGCCGATGGCAACATACCGATTGAACCGGTCAACATCGCAGCTTCATCCGACAAGATATCACCGAACAGGTTAGAGGTTACAATCACGTCAAACTGCTTCGGTGCACGCACCAGTTGCATCGCAGCATTGTCGACATACATGTGCGATAAATTAATTTCAGGATATTCAGCATCTTTCAGCGCAGTCACTGTCTGTTTCCACAGCTCAGTTACTTCAAGTACGTTGGCTTTATCCACTGAACACACTTTACCACCGCGCAAGTTGGCCATTTCAAAAGCCACTTTGGCGATACGCTTGATCTCAGACTCTGAATAAACGTCGGTGTTATAGCCTTGCTTCTCGCCATTTTCCAGTTCACGAATACCGCGTGGCTGACCGAAGTAAATACCACCGGTCAATTCACGTACGATCAGAATATCCAGACCCGCCACGATTTCAGGTTTCAAACTTGAAGCATCAGCCAATTGTGGATAAAGAATGGCTGGACGCAAGTTAGCAAACAGGTTCAGTTCACTACGCAATTTCAATAAACCACGTTCCGGACGAATTGAACGCTCAATCGTATCCCATTTTGGACCGCCCACGGCACCGAGTAAAATCGCATCGGCTTTTTTAGCCTGTTCAGAGGTCACTTCAGGATACGGTGAACCGTGCGCATCAATAGCTGCACCACCGAGTAAGCCCTGTTCCCATGTCAAATCAAGATTAAATTTTTCATTTACACGAGTCAGCACCCGCTCTGCCGCTTTGACAATTTCAGGACCGATACCGTCACCAGCTAAAATCAAAATTTGTTTAGACATGAGATTTTCCGTTTAAAACGTCAGATTCAGACCTGACAGAGGTTAAATTTTCTTTTCTACAAACTCTGCAATCCCGGTGACTGCATTATAGGGTTTGCAAAAACGACGAATGGTTTTTTGCTCTTGTACCAAATCTACGCAAAGCGGATCAGGCGCCGAAGCATTTAATAAACTGCTGCTACGCGCACTACGGTCACGGAACATTTTTAAGCTATAGCGGTTATTGGCCTGAAAACGATGGAACACATGTAAAGTTTCCGCTTTATCCTTACTGATCGGATAAAAGCGCACGACCAATTCATGCTGTCCTGCCGGCACGGATAAATAAATCGGATTGGCCTGATTTAAATTTTTGGCCTGCAAGCGCACCAGTTTCTGCTTCAGCGCTTCATCACTGATGCGGCCATTGTCTGAATTGACAATGATGGTCTGGTTGAAGCGTTCGAACTGGCAATCCGGTGTCCCTGTACAGTAAATCAGGGCATTGCTTTTGCTCTCAGTACTTTCTTTGGCATGTTTGAGTTTCATCGTGTCGATGCTTTGACATGCAGTCAACAGCACCAATACTGCAGTTAAAGCAAGCCACTGTTTCCAATAATTCGCCATAATGTCTGTCTTACCCAATCAAAAAACTCAATAATCTTCCGATATTAGCAAGGGCATCGCAGTCATGCCATGAAAATTTTTGCTGATTTATCCATGAATTTCGGCAAATACCCAAGGACGCGATTGTTTGGTTTTTTCTTCATAGGCACGAATATCATCCGCCACCTGCAAAGTTAAGCCAATATCATCCAGACCATTTAACAGGCAATGCTTGCGAAATGGATCGACTTCAAACTTAAAGCTTTCACCCGTAGGTGTACGAACTTCTTGTGCCTGCAAGTCAATGGTCAGTTGATAGCCTTCATCTGCCGCACATTCCTTAAATAACTGCTCAACAATCTCTTCAGCCAAAATCACTGGCAACATACCGTTTTTAAAGCAGTTATTAAAGAAAATATCGGCAAAGCTTGGCGCAATGACAGTACGAAAACCGTATTCGCTCAAGGCCCACGGTGCATGTTCACGGCTAGAACCACAACCAAAGTTAGCACGTGAAATTAAAATAGATGCGCCCTGATAACGTGGCTGGTTCAAGACAAAGTCCGGATTGATCGGACGAACTGAATTGTCCTGCCCCGGATAACCTTCATCCAGATAACGTAATTCATCAAATAAATTGTCACCGAAACCGGTACGTTTGATCGATTTCAAAAACTGTTTTGGAATAATTAAATCTGTATCGACATTGGCACGGTCTAAAGGTGCAACGATACCTTGTTCAACGGTATAAGCTTTCATGTCTATGCTCCTACGTACCAATTAAAATGAACGAACATCAACAAAGTGACCTGCAATCGCAGCAGCGGCTGCCATGGCTGGACTCACCAGATGAGTACGACCGCCATTGCCCTGACGACCTTCAAAGTTACGGTTCGAAGTCGAGGCACAATGCTCGCCCGGTTGTAACTTGTCGGCATTCATCGCTAGGCACATTGAACAGCCAGGTTCACGCCATTCGAAGCCCGCTTCTACAAATACCTTGTCCAAGCCTTCCGCTTCTGCCTGAGCTTTGACCAGACCAGAACCCGGAACCACCATCGCCTGTTTGATTGAAGATGCGACTTTGCGACCTTTGATCACTTCGGCTGCAGCACGGATATCTTCAATACGCGAGTTGGTACATGAACCGATAAAAACTCGATCCAATTGAATCTCAGCCAAGGCCTGACCTGCATTTAAGCCCATATATTGATAAGCACGATTCCAGTCATTGCGTTGTACATCATCTTTGGCTTGTTCTAAAGTCGGTACTGCTTGAGAAACTGGAATGACCATCTCAGGGGAAGTACCCCAAGACACTTGCGGCTCAATTTCTTCACCTTGCAACACGACAACCGTATCAAAATATGCACCTTCATCCGAATGCAAGGTATTCCAGTACGCCACCGCCTGATCCCACTGTTCCGCAGTCGGAGCATAAGGACGGCCTTTAACATACTCGATGGTTTTTTCATCGACAGCCACCATGCCGACACGGGCACCGGCTTCAATCGCCATGTTACACACGGTCATACGACCTTCAATCGACATATCACGGAAGACCTGACCGCCAAATTCAATCGCGTGGCCGGTACCGCCAGCAGTACCAATCTTGCCAATAATCGCCAAGACCACATCTTTTGGTGTCACACCCTGACCTAATTTGCCGTCAACACGCACCAGCATGTTTTTCATCTTCTTTTGAACCAGGCATTGGGTCGCCAATACATGTTCAACTTCTGATGTCCCAATACCGTGCGCCAAACAGCCAAAAGCACCATGTGTTGCGGTATGCGAGTCACCACATACCACCGTCATGCCCGGTAAGGTCAAGCCTTGCTCCGGCCCGACCACATGCGCGATGCCCTGACGAATATCATTAATATCAAATTCAACAATATTAAAGGTCTTGCAGTTGTCATCCAAAGTTTGCACCTGGATGCGCGAGGTTTCATCTTCAATTCCGGCAACGCCCTGCTCACGCTCTTTTTTCGAGGTCGGTACGTTATGATCCGGTGTGGCAATGTTGGCACTCAAACGCCATGGCTTACGCCCGGCCAATTGCAAACCTTCAAAGGCCTGTGGAGAAGTCACTTCATGTAATAAATGACGGTCGATGTACAGTAAGGCAGAACCATCATCACGTTGCGTTACTAAATGGTCGTCCCACAACTTGTCATATAATGTTTTTGCATTTTGCTTTTGTGCTGTTTGGGTATCGCCTGCCATGTCGATGTACTCCACTGGACTGGGTAAATTCTTTCTCTGATTTTGATTATATCGCTGCAATCACATAAATCTAATTTATCATTTTTATCAGTTAACAAACTTTTTGGAATCTTTTAAAAGCTGAATCAAATCATGCTTTAGCTCTATTTCTATAAATCTAATTTTCCGATTAATTTATAAAAAATATCCGTTTTTACAAATTAAATGAGAATTATTATTATTTCCTCATCGACAGAGAGGATTATTTTTGAGGAACTTCGACATGGCACATATTCAACGCTTTGTAGACAACAACCAGCGCATGTTCAAAAAGACCTTCAGCTACTACATTATGCACATTACTGTGGCGATGATTGTGGGTTACTTGGTAACCGGCAGTTTGACGATGGCCATTGCCTTAAGTTTATTAGAGCCAACCGTACAAGCAGTTGCTTTCTTCTTCCATGAAAAAATCTGGGAGCGTAATAACCAACAGCAGAATGAGGACATTACCGTCTAAACTCTTCGGTCGAGGTTCCTGATAAAAGATTGCCTTTATAGGTGGTCTTTTTTAGTTTTTAAAAATACCAAGGCTTTGAAAATGTATAGTAATTCAGCACTGCAACATAGATGAGCTAATTTTACTTTGATTTATTCTTAAAATATAACAATAATAGATTTACACATAAAAATTCTTTATAGGTGATTAAGATGAATCTCGCAGCCTTTGAAGCTTTCGTGAAAGTCATGGAAACCGGTTCGATTTCTCTGGCCGCAGATCAGCTCTTCATTACCCAGCCTGCTGTCACCAAACGTATTCATAGTCTCGAAGAATACTTTGGGGTTAAGCTGTTTGAATCTGCCGGACGTGGTGTACAGGCCACCCACGCGGCTCACTCCCTGTTGCCTAAGGTTAAAAACTGGCTGAATGAACTCGGGGATATTCATTATACCTTGAGCCATGAACAGGGTCAGGTACAGGGCAAACTGAAAATTGGCACCAGCCATCATATCGGCCTGCATCATCTGCCGAGTCATTTGCGTCGTTATGTCCAGGAATATCCGGACGTGACCCTAGATGTGCATTTTGTCGATTCCGAGCAAGCGCATGAACAGGTGATTGCCGGCGATCTGGAACTGGCGTTTTTAACCTTGCCGCCACGGGGTGATGCGCGTCTGAATTACGTGACCATCTGGAATGATCCTCTGGTCTTTGTGGTGGCACCGTTTCATCCACTGGCACAGCAAAAAAATCTGTGTCTGGAAGATTTGCTCGACTACCCGAGCCTATTGCCCTCATCACAGACCTATACCTCGCAGATCACCTTGGCCGAATTTGAGAAACAGGGCATCAAACCGAAAGTTAGCATGAGCAATAATCCGCTGGAATCAATCCGGATGCTGGTATCGATTGGCTTAGGCTGGTCGGTATTGCCAAAAACCCTGGTCAATCATGACCTGCACCAGCTGGATATCAATCTGGAAATGAACCGCCGTTTGGGCATGGTTTGGCATCCGGGTCGTACTCAGTCCAAAGCGGCACAGGCTTTGGTTCAGCTCATGCAAGGGGCCTCCCTGTCTATTTAAGCCGTTCCTGAACATGCTGCATCCAAAACGGTGCAGCATTTTGTTACCTAAATACACACCATCTGGCGATATCTTTCGAGTATTTTTAAGACAATTCCATTCTTTTGCGATGCAGAAGGATGCTTAAAACTATTCCATGGAGCCTGACGGATGCAGCTCGATTTTGCCTTAAAACCTCATTCTAAAGATAAAAAAAGTACCAGCAGCCCATGGCTTTCGGTTAAACCGATGCTGCTACCCACGCCTGCGCTTGATTTTGCCGATGAACAGACCGCCCGACAGCACTTACGTGAATATTTTCTGAATACCTTTGACACCTATGAGCAACTGTTTGAATGTCTCAAGCATGAAGATGCTTTTTTCATTAAACCGATTACCTTACGTCATCCGCTGATTTTTTATTTTGCGCATACCGCCACTTTTTTTGTCAACAAACTGCTGCTCAGCAAACTGATCAGCGAACGCCTGAATCCACATTTTGAAAGTATCTTTGCGATCGGTGTGGACGAGATGAGCTGGGATGACTTGGATGAAGTACATTATGACTGGCCCAGTGTGCAGGAAGTCCGCGATTATCGTCATCAGGTGCGTGCCCTGATCTTGAACATTCTTGAACATGCCCCATTGACTCTGCCCTTGAACTGGCAAAATCCCTGGTGGACCATCATCATGGGTATCGAGCATGAACGGATTCATCTGGAAACCTCTTCTGTGCTGATCCGCCAGCATGCTCTGGAACATGTACGCCAGCATCCGCAGTGGCGCGCCAATATCATTACCGGCATGGCTCCGGATAACAGCTTGCTGCCTGTGCCTGAAGGTGAGATACATCTAAAGAAAGATTTTAACGATCCATTTTATGGCTGGGACAATGAATACGGCCAGCATGAAGCGCAGGTAGCGGCTTTTGCAGCCTCCAAATATCTGGTATCCAATCAGGAATTTCTGGCCTTTGTCGAAGCTGGTGGCTATCAGACCGAACACTACTGGAATGAAGAGGGTCTAGGCTGGCTGCAATTTTCACAAGCCACTCATCCCTATTTCTGGCGCAAAACTGAATTAGGCTGGTCACTGCGACTGATGCTGGAAGAGGTGCCGATGCCTTGGGATTGGCCGGTAGAAGTGAATTATCATGAAGCCAAGGCCTTTTGTCAGTGGAAATCGCAACAGCTTGGAAAAAATATTCGCTTGCCGACCGAAGACGAATGGTATCGCCTGTATGCGGTTTCCGATCTGGATCCATATTTACCAAGTCCTGAACAGGCCAATATCGAGTTGAAATACGGCACCAGCTCCTGTCCGGTTGATCATTTCAAGCAGGGTGATTTTTATGATATTCAGGGCAATGTCTGGCAGTGGACTGAAACTCCGATCTATCCATTTCAGGGTTTCCAGGTGCATCCGTTTTATGATGATTTCAGTACACCGACCTTTGACGGTCGCCATAACCTGATGAAAGGTGGCTCCTGGATTTCAGCGGGCAATGAAGCTTTATATAGTTCCCGTTATGCCTTCAGACGGCATTTCTTCCAGCATGCCGGTTTTCGCTATGTCGCCTCTGATCAGGTACTGCAACATTCCCCTTCGAACTATGAAAGCGACCAGCTGGTCTCCCAATATCTGGAGTTTCAGTATGGTACTGAATATTTTGGCGTCGCCAATTTTGCCCAAACACTGGTCCATCTGGCACAACCCTATTTTCAGCAAACGCCATGTCATCATGCCTTAGATATTGGCTGTGCCACCGGTCGCGCCAGCTTTGAACTGGCACGATATTTTGATCAGGTAACCGGTCTGGACTTTTCAGCACGCTTTATTCAGCAGGCAGTTTATTTGGCACAGGGTCATAGGGTGCGTTATCAGCTGCCGCTAGAAGGTGAATTAAGCGAAGAAAAAAGCTGTTCACTTAAAGATATGGCTTTAAATCAGCACGCTGCTAAAGTGGAGTTTTTTCAGGCTGATGCCTGCAATCTTAAAGCACATTTTAGTGGCTATGATTTTATTCTGGCGGCCAACCTGATTGACCGGCTGCATCATCCGAAAAACTTTTTGGCACACATTCATGAGCGTATCAATATGGGTGGTATTTTAATGCTGAGTTCGCCTTATACCTGGCTGGAAGAACATACGGCGCGTAGTGAATGGCTAGGCGGTTTTCAGCAGGATGGGGAAAACATCACGACATTAACCGGTATTTCCAATATTTTAACTCAGCACTTTGAATTGGTGAGCGAAGCTCGGGGTGTGCCTTTTGTGATTCGTGAAACGGCCAGAAAGTATCAACATACCCTGTCACAAGTCACGATCTGGAAACGGGTTCGCTAAAGGTAAGGTGATGGCCTAAAAAAAGCCAATCATAGGATTGGCTTTTTAATCATCCTTCACTGGTTGAATTTTCATGTAAGGATTCATTGAGTTGATCTACCACAATCGCCCATTCGCCATCAGATGCTATTTTCTCGCTTAAAAATTGACGTTGTGCCTCTGACCAATATGGCGCATCCAGTAAAGTCAGATCTTTATGCAATTGATGCTCGTGAATAAATGTTTCAATACCTTCTGCACTGGCATCCAAGCCAAGCTGTTGGAACAGATGTGTCATACGCGGTCGAACGTGAGTCATATCTCATACCTCAGAATCTACTATTGTTATCATGTCCTGTTTTTTGAGCATAGCATGGCTGATTCAGCCGGACTGTGAAAAACATTAATATTCAAATGAGGCAAATAAAAAGCACAACCGAAGTTGTGCTAAATAATCACATCAATCAGTTCGGAGTGATTAGATCGACCAGTCCTGTATTTCCCAGCCCTGTTCTTGGGCTAGAGTTTCCAAGCGATCATCCGGATTCACTGCAATCGCATGATCAGCATATTCCAGCAAGAAACGGTCATTAATCGAATCTGAATAGGCCCAAGACTCGGTTACATCGCGACCTTCCAGCCATTGTTCCAGACGCACCAGCTTGCCTTGTTGATAGCACGCGGTATTGATGACCTTGCCAGTATATTTACCATCAATGACTTCAGCATTGGTGGCAATAATTTCAGTAATTCCGAATTCACGAAAGATCGGTGCAGTAATAAAGTCTGAAGTTGCGGTAATCCCCACTAAGGCATGCCCTGCTTCACGGTGGCGCTCAATGGCTTTAAAACCTTCCGGACGCATTTGTGGACGAATGACTTTTTGCATGAACAGTTGATGTAATTCAACCAGATAATCATTGTCATGTTTGGTCAGAAACTGGAACACAAATTCATTATAGGCATAAGGATCCAACTGGCCTTTTTTATAATCGTCATAGAACTTGTCATTCATGGCGCGATGCTGAACTGGATCGACCAGGCCCTCACTGACCAAAAACTCTCCCCAAGAATGATCCGAATCCGTGTTTAACAAGGTGTGATCGAGATCAAATAGCGCCAATTTCATGAAAATACTCGTTAAAACTGAAATTTAAGAAAAAAATTGTAAATCTATCTCCGCTAGTCGATAGAAATTCGTTAAGATCATAGCAATTTTAACATTTTTAAACTTTGCTTTTTTCGAGTTGGATAACGAAATAATGCTCCCCGATGGCAAAGGCATAAATTAAACAATTTTTAGGTAGCCAAATGATCGACTCTGAAGGTTTCCGACCGAATGTCGGGATCATTTTGGCAAACGATGCTGGACAGGTTTTATGGGCAAAACGCATTGGTCATAATGCATGGCAATTTCCACAAGGCGGGATCCAATATGGAGAAACCCCCGAGCAGGCACTCTATCGTGAGCTGAGAGAAGAAGTTGGCTTATTGCCCGAACACGTCCAGATAGTCGCGCAAACCAAAGGCTGGTTGCGCTATCGTTTGCCGCATCGATACATTCGTACGGATTCCGATCCGGTCTGTATCGGTCAAAAACAAAAGTGGTTTTTACTCAAACTCACGGCCCCCGTTCAGTATATTCAGTTGAATCTGTCTGATCCGCCGGAATTTGATCAATGGCAATGGGTTAGTTACTGGTACCCATTAGGTCAAGTCGTGAATTTCAAACGTGATGTTTATCGTAAAGCCCTGGTGGAGTTGTGTCAGCAACTGCCCCAGCAAAAACCTTAAAAAATCGCATAAATCATGCAGATTTTTTACTCGGCTATTGTTATAAATAAACTTAATCACTGAAATTCTGAATAGACGGAGCAGACCTTATGTCGAATATGCAACTGGACACCTTGAGACGTATTGTTCAGGAGATCAATGCGTCCACCAGTTTGCATGAATCGCTCGACATCATGGTCAAACATGTGGCCGAGGCCATGCAGGTTGATGTCTGCTCGATCTACCTCCTCGACGAACGCAATCAGCGTTATCTGCTCATGGCGTCTAAAGGCCTGAATGCAGAATCTGTCGGCCATGTGTCTTTGCAGACCGGCGAAGGTCTGGTGGGCCTGGTTGGACAGCGTGAGGAAATTGTCAATCTGGACAATGCCCCTAAACACGAGCGCTTCCTGTTTTTACCTGAAACCGGTGAGGAAATTTATAACTCCTTCCTCGGGGTTCCGGTGATGTACCGCCGTAAGGTCATGGGTGTGCTGGTGGTTCAGAATAAAGAATCACAGGACTTTTCTGAAGCTGCTGAATCCTTTCTGGTGACACTCTGTGCGCAGCTTTCTGGCGTCATCGCCCATGCTCATGCCGTTGGCAATATCGATGTATTCCGTAAGCCGAGCAACCTGCCCGCCTATAAAACCTTTCAGGGAGTTTCTGGCTCCGGTGGTATTGCCTTAGGTCGTGCAGTGATTCTCTATCCGCCAGCAGATCTTGCCGCAGTCCCTGATCGTGAAGCGGATGACATCAGCGAAGAACTGGAGCTCTTAGATAACGCCCTGAATTCAGTCCGCGAAGAAATTCAGTCGCTAGATGACAAAATGCAGGATGCTTTGATGGCCGAGGAACGCGCACTGTTTAGCGTGTTCTTGCGTATGCTGGATGAAAATGCCCTGCCAGCAGAAATCAAGGCCTTTATTCGCGAAGGTCACTGGGCACAAGGCGCCGTGCGGATTGTCATTGACAATCATGTGGCACAATTTTCCCAGATGGAAGATGATTATTTACGTGAGCGGGTGGCGGACTTAAAAGATCTGGGCCGCCGCATTTTGGCGCGTTTACAGGAAGCCGATGCCAGTCACCGTGAATTGACCGATGAAAGTATTCTGATTGGTGAGGAAATATCGACGGCTGCACTGGTTGAACTGCCCGTGGATAAAATTGCCGCAATTGTCACTACCGAAGGCGCCATGAACTCGCATATGGTGATCGTGGCGCGTGCCCTTGGCATTCCCACCGTAGTAGGTGTAACCGAACTGCCAATCAATACCCTCGATGATGTGGAGATGATTGTCGATGCGCATCAGGGCCGGGTCTTTATTAATCCGCCACGTCGCCTGCGCAGTCGCTATAAAGAAATTCAAAAAGAAGAAGAACAGATTGCCAAAGATCTGCGCCAGTACGAAACCAAAGATGCGATTACCCCGGATGGCGTGGCAGTAAAACTGTACGTCAACACCGGCCTGATGATTGATGTGGTGCGTGGCGTGCAGCGCGGTGCCAAAGGTGTCGGTTTATACCGTTCTGAAATTCCGTTTATGTTGCGTGACCGCTTCCCGGGCGAGGAAGAACAACGTGCGATTTATCGTCAGCAACTCAGTCATTTTGCCAATAAACCGGTGGTGATGCGGACTCTGGACATTGGTGCAGATAAAGACCTGCCGTATTTCTCGATTGAAGAAGAAAATTCGGCATTGGGCTGGCGTGGCATTCGTTTTACCTTGGATCATCCAGAAATTTTTTCTTCACAGATTCGCGCCATGCTCAAGGCCAGTATCGGACTGAATAACCTGCATATTTTGCTACCAATGGTGACCAGTGTCAGCGAGGTCGAGGAAGCGCTCTACCTGCTGGAGCGTGATCATGCGGCGATTCAGGAAGAAGAACAGGTCAAAGTGAACAAGCCGAAACTCGGCATCATGGTGGAAGTGCCGAGTGTGTTGCATCAGATTGATGAGTTTTCCGAATTGGTGGATTTCTTCTCGGTTGGTTCCAACGATCTGACCCAATATCTTTTGGCTGTGGATCGCAATAATCCACGGGTTGCCAATGTCTATTCACATTTACACCCTGCTGTATTGCGCGCCCTGACCCGTCTGGTGCAGGACTGTCATCGCAATGAAAAACCGGTCAGTATCTGCGGTGAAATGGCAGGTGATCCGCTATCTGCAGTATTACTCATGGCCATGGGCTTTAATACCCTGTCGATGAGTTCAAGTAATATTTTGCGGGTACGTAAAACCATTTGTCATGTTCCGATGAGTGATGCACAGGAATTGCTGCAACATGTGTTAAAAATGGACAATCCGCTCATGGTAAAAAGCTGGCTAGAATATTATTTCAGAACTCATGGTTTAGGGGATATGGTGAAATCAGCATCACGTATGGTGAGTGCCTAATACGGGACTTTTCCAGTCCCTCGACAGTGCTAGAGGTGGTTATGGAATTTCTGGTCATCCTGTTCATGATTGTTGCAGTGTTCTATGTGGTCATTCTTGCACCGGCCTTGGCTGCCCGGAAAGAAGCTCATGATTCCGGTTCATCTTATATACGCCCTGCCAGCAATCGAGCAACGAGCTATGCCGATCGGCCTAAAATGACTCCATTATTGGGCATTGAAATTTCGGCATCGCAACGGCGGCGTTTAGGCAGAGATGACCCCTCCGTCATTGCCGCCAAACTCTATCACCAACAAAAAGATCAATTTGCCAGTTTTCAGCAGGCCAGACCACAGTCTCACTCTCCTCACCACAAACCGTCAGTGCAAAGCAGACTCAATAAATTCTTTAATGACTTAATTGCGGATGAATCGACAACGCCACCCCGGCATCCAAATCAATATTCGCAAACCTGTAACAACCGACCTGTCGCCCCGCTCTCTCCAGTTAAAACCAATCCTAAACAGCCACCGCGTCGTCCCCAGCCACCTTACAGACCTTAAGCGGCCATTAAAAAAGGGCGATCTTCCATGGAATATCGCCCTTGTCTGTGCTTGTTGTAGCCACGTTTTGCATTTTTCTTTCGGTCTACAAACACCTGGCTTTTGTTGACTTCATGCATGTGTTTTGCCACAAAATTGTGGATCACCACCTGCTCGGCTGTTTTTTTCTTGGTCATTTTGCGCTCTATGTGATTTGGAGGAAGGAGTGAGATAATTATAGGGCCGACTGATTAATTTTCAAGCATATTTGCCAATGCTTTTTCAAAAATAAAGACCATTTAGCCAGGATTTTCTATATGCAAAAATGAGAGCTATAGCCAGAAAACCTCATTATTCCATTCATCATTTTTATGTTTTTTTTCAGACCAACAAAACTTAATTAAAAAACTATTTAAAATAAATCAGTTATAAAATGTATTTTAAATAATACTTTTTACTTATTATTTTTATCCTTTGATAAAAACATATTATCGACTTAGATATTGTTATTTTCGTTTAATCCCATTCATTATTCAAGTTATTCAAAATATATAGAATTTGATATTGTCAGAGAGTGGAAAACCCGTTACTTTTTAAAAGTAACCATTTAATTTTCAATATTTTAAACTTTATTAACTTTAAAAATATTTTTTGAGTGAGCTCACTCAATTATATCCTGAATTCCGTTTTGTGCTGTAACACCCTTTATTTAAAGATATTGTAAATATAGTGAAACCTGATCTGATTAGCATATATCTCAATATTTTATGAATACTAGATAAACGACACAAGATATTCAAAACTTGGAGAGGAAAGATGAGCCAAGATTTTAAAAAATGCCCTGTCACCCACCTGACCACTGAAGCTGGTGCCCCTGTGGTCGACAACCAGAACAGTATGACGGCAGGTGCGCGTGGACCTTTACTTGCCCAGGATTTATGGCTGAATGAAAAACTGGCCAACTTTGTCCGCGAAGTGATTCCAGAGCGTCGTATGCATGCCAAAGGTTCAGGTGCTTTCGGCACCTTTACCGTGACCAATGATATTACACAATATAGCCGCGCTAAAATTTTCTCTGAAGTCGGCAAAAAAACCGAAATGTTTGCGCGTTTCTCAACGGTGGCAGGTGAACGTGGCGCAGCCGATGCGGAACGTGATATTCGCGGTTTTGCCCTGAAATTCTATACCGAAGAAGGCAACTGGGATCTGGTCGGCAATAATACCCCGGTGTTTTTCCTGCGTGATGCCCGCAAGTTCCCTGACCTGAATAAAGCAGTCAAACGCGACCCAAAAACCAACAAGCGCAGTGCCACCAATAACTGGGATTTCTGGACACTCTTACCTGAAGCTCTGCATCAAGTGACGATTGTCATGTCGGATCGTGGGATCCCGACCGGTTACCGTCATATGCATGGTTTTGGCAGCCATACTTTCAGCTTTATCAATGCCAAGAATGAACGCTTCTGGGTGAAATTCCATATGCGTACCCAGCAAGGTATTCAGAACCTGACCGATGCTGAAGCTGCAGACTTGATTGCCAAAGACCGTGAAAGCAGCCAGACCGACCTGTTTGATGCCATCGAACGTGGTGATTATCCAAAATGGAAAATGTACGTTCAGGTCATGCCGGAACTGGAAGCCGAAACAGTTCCTTATCATCCATTTGACCTAACCAAAGTCTGGCCGAAAGGCGATTATCCACTGATTGAAGTCGGTGAATTTGAGCTGAACCGCAATCCGGAAAACTATTTCCAGGATGTAGAACAGGCTGCCTTTGCCCCAAGTAACCTGGTACCGGGCATCAGCTACTCACCGGACCGTATGTTACAGGCTCGTTTAGTGAACTATGCCGATGCAGCGCGTTACCGGGTTGGCGTGAATCATTCACAGGTTCCAGTCAATGCTGCACGTTGTCCTGTGCATTCGAACCGCCGTGATGGTCAAGGTCGCATGGATGGTAACTACGGTTCATTGCCACATTACGAGCCCAACAGTTTCAGCCAGTGGCAGGAACAACCGGAATTCAGAGAACCGCCACTGAAAATCACCGGTGATGCCGATTTTTGGGATTTCCGTGAAGATGACAATGATTACTTCAGCCAGCCCCGTGCCCTGTTCAATCTGATGAATGACCAGCAGAAACAGGCACTGTTTAATAACACGGCCGGAGCAATGGGTGATGCACTAGATTTCATCAAATACCGTCACATCCGCAACTGTTATAGCTGTGATCCAGCCTACGGCGAAGGCGTAGCACAAGCACTCGGTATGACCGTAGCAGATGCCCAAGCAGCACGTGAAACCGATCCAGCCAAAGGTTTGCCTAGCTTTCTCTAAGCCAGTTTAGATACGTATAAAAACCACCTTCGGGTGGTTTTTTATTGCGGCATCAAGCACTATAGAAGCAAGTCAGCACAAAAAGAAATACAACAATGCATCCGAATATTGAAGACATCATTCAACAACACGACATCGTTTTATTTGATGCTGTTTGCGTGATCTGTAGTGGCTGGGCACGGTTTTTGATTAAATACGATAAAAAGATTCAGTTTAAACTGGTTTCCGCCCAATCGCCTTTAGGTACGGCACTGCTCGAACATTATCAGATGCCAACCGAACATTACACCACCATGCTCGTCATTCAAGATGGTACACTCTATACCGAATCGACTGCCTTGCTGAAAGTACTGCAGCATCTCGGTTTTCCTTTTAATTTAATGCGTGCAGGTTATTTCATTCCGCGCTTTATCCGCGACTTTCTATATCGTGTGATTGCTTTAAATCGTTACAAGCTATTTGGTAAAACCGAGTATTGCCTGATTCCATCCAGCGAAAATAAATGCCATTTTCTGGAAGAAGCTGTCCGTATTGGCCATTCAACCCATCCAACAGGAACAGCGAGACGTGCTTAAACAATAATCCGCTTGCCTTCCCGTATGCAGTAAAACGGATTAATTAACTTGGAAGAATGCTTGATGATCTCATGCAGGTCATGCTCTGGTGCATCGCGATCTTCATCTGTGAGCTGAAAAGTACGATAATGAATCGCCAGTGAACATTTGGCCTGCAAGTCATGATGGGCATGAAAAGCATCTTCCGGATTCATGTGAATCGCGCGCATCAGTTCACGCGGTTCATACGCTCCAATTGGAAGTAAGGCAATCCGCGGCGCACCGAGACGTTTACGGATTTCTTTAAAATGTGAGGCGTAGCCGCTATCTCCGGCAAAGAAACAGTGTTCCTTGCCATGCAATAAAGAAAATCCTCCCCAAAGTGCACAATTCTGATCGCGCATACCGCGCCCTGAGGCATGTTGAGCCGGCGTATAGACAATCCGGATCTCTTCAAAAAAGGCATTTTCCCACCAGTCCATTTCATGCACGGTATAATGTTCTGGCAAATACCAGGCATTGCCCAGACCGGTATAAATAGGCATCTCAAAAGTGTTGTGCAGCCATTCTAGACTGGCCAGATCCATATGATCATAATGGTTATGGCTGAGCAGTACGGCATCAATCTGAGGCAGCTCATCCAGGGCAATGCCAGCCGGAATGACCCGCTGCGGCCCTGTGGAAGCCGATGGACTGGCATATTCAGCCCAGACCGGGTCGGTCAGGAAGTTATAGGGGCCGATCTGAATTAATGTGGTGGCATGACCAATAAACCAGACTTGCCAGTCATCCAGAGCTGCATCTGGACGCTGCTGTGGCAATGCGCGCGGACGAGAAAAAAACTCGGCACGTTCCTCGTCAAGATTAACATTCCAGGTCTTGGATTTTCGGGTAATGAGCCATTTATATAAATCAAAGCGACCGCGCGATAGAGAAGCATGCTCAAGATTACGAAACTGTTTTCCGTCGAAATGATCTGAATGCAGATACTCAAACACTGGCTTAGACCAGAGATGTTTCCAACTGGATTCCGTGATTAACTGGAATTTTTTAGTTTTGAGAAGATCTTGCATAAACATCCACTATTTATTATTCGCTATATGCAAGACAGCAACCTCTTGAAATGGTCAAGCGGTGCATCTTTTAATGAGCATACAAACTAAAAACAGGCACACTGCAACATAGTATGAAATCCGTCACAGAAAATCATGTATGTTTTTGTTATTTTTAGCAAAAAAATGACATTTCATCGGCCTTATGGCTGGCTGAAGCCTTGGATTATCTAGAAAAATATCGCTCGCGCCCTTCTGTCTAAAAATACAAAATGATACTAAACATTTATAAGCCCATGCTAACAAAAGCATGCCTGCCCATTGATGATTTTATGATGGAATTCCCCATACATCTGTATCATCACATCAGTTGTGCGAGAAAGACAAGCTGAAGTCAAAATACCAACCTCAAATGATTTTTTGATCTTTATACACGACCTTGAGTTCGTTCCAGCCATACGGCCTTGGTTTGCGGCTTCACAAATAAAGCAATAATTTCCGGATGTAGCTGTTTAATCTGTGCTTCAATCCGGTTGACACAGGCTTCAATTTCATCAGAAGTTAAATCATCTTTAAATTCCAGACTCAATGATGCAATGACTTGTTGAGCGCCCATCTGCTCAGTCAATACCCCATTGGCACTGAAAACTGCCGCATCCTGTTGAGCAATGTTCAATACATTTTCACGCAGTTTTGGATCTGCCGTTTCACCCAGTAACAAACCTTTGGTTTCACGTGCCAGAAACCAGACAGATACTGCCAGCACGATACCAATTAAAATCGATGCAGCACCATCTAATTCAGGAATATTCAGTTGATGCGCCAGAAAAATACCGACCAGAGCAATCACCAAGCCAACCAGGGCGGCAGTATCTTCAAATAACACGGTAAAGGTCGTTGGATCTTTACTGTGTCGAAATGCTTCAAAATATCCCAGATTTCCCTTTTGTTTACGAAAGGTTTTTAAAGCCACTGACCATGAAAATCCTTCAAAAAGAATCGCCAGACCCAGCACAATATAATTGATCAATGGATCCTGCATGACTTCAGGCTGAAGAATATGCTGTATCCCTTGATAGATGGACACAATCGCACCCAGCGCAAAAACCATCAGTGCCACAATAAAAGCCCAAAAATACAGTTCACGCCCATAACCAAAAGGATGTTTGGCATTTGCAGGTTTTTCTGATTTTTTCATCCCATACAGCAGTAAAATTTCATTCAAGGTATCTACTACGGAATGAATTGCCTCACTGAACATGGCAGAACTATTGGTTATATAGGATGCAACAAATTTAACCAGCGCGATCGCCAAATTACCAAACAGAGCTGCATAAACTACGATTTTATTGGATTCAGACATCCTGACACTGTCCTAAATAAGCTTGTGCAAGCTTGAATAATTTATGTATCAAAATCTTAATTATTTATTTTTGAAAGTTGTTTTACAAATTGTTGCTTAGTCGTGATCTCCCACGTTGTTGAATCATTTTACTCTCCACTAAAAAAATTAAAGGGCTTTCGCCCTTTAATTTTTTGTAGTTTTAATGCTTGGAAAAATACTGCTCGCGCCACTCTTTCCAGAAATACATTACGATCCCGAACATCACCACGGCAATTCCCGCAAAAGCATGACTGCTGATAATTTCATTATTTAAGGTTGCTCCCAATACCAGAGCAATCAACGGCGTCATCACATTACTCAATGAGACGGTCGAAGCATTTAGACGGCGAATCAGCCAGAAATAACACAGCATTGCCACAATCGAGGACACGATCATAGTAAATACGAAACCGATCATTACCTGTGTGCTAGGCAACTGAGTCGGCATATGTTGCCAGATAAACGGTACTAAAACGAGTGAACCAGCTGCGGATACCAGCAATGAACCTGTGGCTTGCGACATTGGACTCAAGGGCGCACTAATCTGTTTAACCCAGAAAATTGAACTGATATAAGACACCATACTGATGAGCATCAGCACTACACCCCAGGGGTTGATCTTGCTGTCTGCCGAGTCGGCAAAAACAAAACATAAACCGGCGACGGCCACTGCCATGCCGAGCCATTGCAGCCAGATCAGTTTATGGGTTTTTAAAATCATATGCCCGATTAAACCGGCGATCAGTGGTGAAAAACCAAAAATCAGTGCCATCAACCCTGAGGTTAAATAATTGGCTGCCAGGTAAATAAACAGCTGCGCGCCGATTAAATTCAAACTGCCTGCCAGATAACTTTTCATTGAAGTACGGTCAAAAGGCAGCGGGTCGCGCATGATCTTTAGCAGGAACAGCGCAATAATTGAGGCACCGAAATAGCGAATGATTAGCACCCACATCGGGTGAATCTCGGCCACACTCCAGACAATCGCCAGTGGCGTTGCTGCCCAGATCAGTACCAATAAAGCATAAATACTTGCCGTGACCGGCAATGATGATTTCATATCATCCTCAAATCTGATTGTTCTAAATAGTAAAGCTGAAATCTCTTATTCAGAGCTATAGATACTATCGTGACTAGTGGTATAAATAAGACTAAAAATAGAGTCCATCCATCATCAACTACATGGGAGGGCGACATGGATGCCGCCGCTAAACTGGGATATATGGACATCTTGCGAAGTACACTTCTCAAGTTTAGAAAAAGATTTTTGTCACCTTGCGCCATGTATGGCTCATCTATCAAAAATGAGGTATGACCTACGCAAAGTAATACAAACCAAAACTGAAACTTGAGGTAGTGATCATATAGATAGTATTCGATAAACATAAAAAAACAGACCTATGCAAAACATAGGTCTGTCACAAGATATCTCAATACAACTTAAGCAATTTTGCGTAAGTCTTGCGCGATATCCAAATGTTTTTCAACATCAAACGCCGTATTTTTGCTGATCATTTTTTTCAAATGCCGCATTTCTTTGGCTGCATTCACGGTAATCCCGCCAACGATCTGACCATCGGTCACACCGTACATCACGAATGAATTGTCTGCACCTTTGGCTGCATCCATTTCACCACGGATATGCCATTCGGCTGCTGCCATATCGCCGACAAACTGGAAGTTGATATTCAGCTGATCGGTCCAGAACCAGACCGGATTGGCTTTCGGATGTTCCACACCCATCACGTGACGTGCGAAGATGCCTGCCTGCAGGTTGGCATTTTCCCAGGTTTCAACGCGGCGGTGATTGCCACAGTCACGTAACTGAGTCGCAACATC